>NZ_JANSJB010000138.1:0-4428 GCF_047462355.1 Synechococcus sp. H55.9
ACCTGCAGGTCATCGGTAGCGTCCAAAACCACCCAGCCTTGCCCCACCGTCCGTTTCCACAACTCAAAGTGCAAGTGGGGCCCCGTCACCGCTCCCGTTGCCCCCACGTAGCCGATTACGGTGCCCTGCTTCACGACTTCTCCCACACCCACAGCAGATTCAGACATATGGCCATAGCGGGTGCGCTGGTTGCCGGCATGCTCCAGCACAACGGTGATCCCCAGACCGCCCAGGGATCCCGAAGTGACCACCTTGCCGCTCAAAGAGGCCAAGATCGGCGTTCCCAGGCTGGCCCCCAAATCCACCCCGGCATGGAACTCCGGCTCTCCGCGAATGGGGTGAATTCGCATGCCAAACCCAGAAGTAATCGGCACCGGATGGGGTAGGGGATAGAGCAGTCGTTCTTCACCTGCCGCCAGTTCTGGTAACTCCGGCGTTGGCGGTTCAGGCGCTTGGGTCTGGCTGGGATCCTCAATGCGAATCTCTTCACCTGGGGTGAGGATGATGCGGCGACCGGAGCTGCGTTCCATCAGCACCACCGGCACCCCACCTTCAGGTTGAGAAAAGGACGCCGTGCCGCTATTGCCGGGGGTGGCCAGGCCACGGTTTTTTTTCGGCTCAATAACCATTTCCCGGCCCACCACCGTCTCTGGGTGGGTTCCCGCCTCAAGAGCTTCTCCCCGTAGAGGAATGGCCCCATCCAGCAGCAGGGCTGCCGCCCCAGGCGTGTCCAGAGCCGGCTCCACCACGGGCGGTGGGGGCAAAGGGTTGGGTTGTGTCTGAGCCAGCAGAGCCGTGGGATAGAGCCAAAGCAGACCCAGCCAAAAGCGCAGCCGCCGCCTTTGTGGGAAGAAAAGGCGCGCTGCCGCAACCAAAGGCTTCATCACCGCACTCAACACAGGCCACACAAGAAAAACCAGAAAGGCTACAGATCGCCGCCAACAGGAGCGTGATAGCTCAAGCGAACTTGGTCAGGTGCAAGCGTCAGGATGGATCCTTGCTCCCCTTGTGTTTGTACTCGCACCCGCCCATCCTCGGCAAGGCCCAAGACCGTGAGGCTGCTTTCCCCCTGGGCTCCTTGGACTTGCGACTGAACCATCCAGGCTTCGTACTCTGGGCGAACGGGGCCAAATCCCTCTTGCAACCAGACCTGGAATCCCTGCTCCATCCCCTGCAGAACCCAGCCGGCAATCTCGGTGCGGTCGAGGGACTGTCGGGATCCCAAGATGTGGGCTAAGGTGATCGCCCCGGCGGGCACGGGATTGTTGATATTCACACCCACGCCGGCCACCAGCCCCAGCAGTTGCCCGTCCCCCCCAAAGCGGCTTTGCACCAGGATCCCCCCCAGCTTGAGCAGAGAATCCGGGCCCACCACCACCAGATCGTTGGGCCATTTCAGCCGCAGCGGGATCCCCAGTTTTTGCCGCAGACTGCCCGCAATACCCCAGCCCAAGGTCAGGGTCAGTTCCAGCAGCGAGTGATGCAAGGGCGGGGATCCCAGCCAGACCGATAGATACAGCCCTCCCGGCTCAGAGTGCCATACCCGCCCATGTTGACCTTGCCCGGCCCGTTGGCGGGTGCTGACCAAAACCGTGCCCACCGGCAGCGGCTGTGGAAACCGGCGGCTCCAGTCCAGGAGCAGCCGATTGGTGGAATCGGTTACCGCCACCTGCAGGAGGTAATGGCCCCAATGGCCCACCTGGGATCCCAGCCGCGAGGGGGAAAGCATCTCCCTCAGCTCAGCACAATATCTTCCGCCGGACGCTGGGCCAGCCGCTTTAGGTTCTGATAGCGCAACATGTCCAGTAGATCATTGCCGGAGCGCCCCTCCAGACGGGCCTCCACGTGCAGCGCCTGCCCCAGAGCCTCCACCGCCTGCAGCCGTGGGATCCCGCGCAACACCAGACGATCCACCGCATAGGCATCGGCAGCCAACAGACGGCGGTCGTTGGTTTGGTCGCGGCGCAACTGCCAGAGGGCCAAGCCACTCAAACCTCCCGAAACCGTTGCTCCCACCGGATCCTGCTGCACAGCCTCAAAGATCAAGCTCAACCCTCCCAGAGCTGCTATGGCCAGGTAAAAGTCGATCTGCCGCGAGGCTGCCCGGCTGTAGTAGCCCACCTTGTGCAGGAACAGCCCCGCTCGCTGCAGGGGGGTAAATTGCCGCCACTCGTAGGGCTTGATAAACAGCCGCATTTGCCGTTCCCAGGGCATTTGCCGACGGCCCTTGATCACCACTGTCTGCCGTTCCGAGGCCGGCAAGATCTTGACGCTCTCTCGCATACTGGCAGGCAGCAGATCCAGCAGGCGCTCGATCTCAGCCTGCTCCAGAACGTAGTTTTCGTAGCCGTAGTATTCCGAGTCCATGCCGGGCCTGCTCCTCAGCTTAATCCCATCGCCTGACGCATCTCTCGCACCGCCCGATCCAGTCCTACCAGCACCGCTCGGCTGATAATGCTGTGGCCGATGTTCAGCTCCTCCATACCCGGGATCCGCGCCACCGGGCCGACATTCCAGTAGGTGAGACCATGTCCCGCATTCACCCGCAGGCCCAGTTGAAGGGCCTGTTGGCAGCCTTTTTCCAGATGCTCAAGTTCCACCTGCCGCCGAGCTGCGGAGGCAGCTTCGGCATAGCGCCCCGTGTGCAGCTCCACCCAGCGGGCCCCCACCTGGGCGGCAGCGGCAATTTGCACTGGATCCGGGTCGATAAACAAGCTGACCGGAATGCCGGATCCCTGCAGTTGGCCGACCACATCCCTAAGACGCGCCACCTGCCCTGCCACATCCAGGCCCCCCTCGGTGGTGATCTCCTCCCGCCGTTCGGGAACCAAAGTGACGTAGTCGGGCTTGATCTCCAGAGCAATGGCCACCATCTCATCGGTGGCGGCCATCTCCAGGTTGAGGTGGGTGCGCACCGTTTGCCGCAACAGCCGCACATCCCGATCTTGAATGTGACGGCGATCCTCGCGCAAGTGCACTGTGATCCCATCTGCCCCCGCCAACTCGGCGATCACTGCCGCTGCCACCGGATCCGGCTCTACGGTGCGGCGAGCCTGGCGAAGGGTGGCAATGTGGTCGATGTTAACTCCAAGACTTAACAAGGCCTGACTGCTGTGGGTGTAAAGGATTCTAGAATGCTCCTAGTATTACATTATGCAATTTGCGCCGGTCAGACGAGCCTGGATGCTGTGGGGCTCAGGCGGCGGGGAGGCAGCCTTTACTCTATGATCAAAATGCTCGAAAGCGATGTCTCGCCTGTGCGGGATCCACTCCAGGCTTGCCATGACTGATCCAAATGCCTCTCTGGCGGTGGGACAACACTCAATCATTGACCGGGCGCGGGTGCCGGCCCTGATTGCCCAATACCTGCCGGTGGAGATCTGCATTTACTACCAGGTTGTGCCCGTGGCCCTGGATACCGACAGCCTCATTTTGGGCATGGTGGATCCCCAGGATTTGGCAGCGCTGGACTACGTGAGCAAGATGCTGGCCTATTCCCAGATCTCCGTCCAGCCGATCCCGCTCACCGCTCAGCAGCAGCAGGATCTCATTGCCTACTACTTCAGCCATCCCCCCGACCCGGCAGAGGTGGAGCGGCTGCGCCTCCAGGCCCAAGCCAGCCGGGTGACGCGGGAGGTTCCCGCTCCTGTGGCGGGGCCACCCACGCAGTTGACGCCAACCCAGCCCCCCTCCGCTCGGCCAACTGCTCCGCCTGTCCCCGCCGACGAATCGGAAGAGACGGTGCAGCAGTTGCTCAACTCGATGCTGCGACGGGCTTTGGATGAGAAAGCCGAGCAGATTTTTGTGGAACCTCAAGAGGGGGCTTCTTGTCGGGTGCGCTACCGTCAGCAGGGGATTTTGCGGGATCTGTTCAAAGATCTTTCGGAGTCCATACGGGCGAAGTTGCTCGCCTCCATGAAGCGGATGATGGCACTGGATCCAGAGCTGCTCGGAGAGCCGCAGCAGGCAGAGGTGGAACGGGTATACCGGGGGGAGCCACTGGTTTTGCAGTTGCGCATTATCCCGCAGCGCTCCAAAAGTGGCCAGACTGCCCTCGCCAGAGAAGGAGCCATCTTGAGTATTTTGCGAGGGGAAGCCCTCCAGAAATATCAACAAGGTCAGAATAACCTCCGCGTCTCCGAGACCTTAGCCTTGGCCCAACAGACCCATCAACTGCTACAACAACTGCAAAGTGCTCTCAGCAACACAATCGACAAACTCAAGCAGTACCCCAGTCCACCGCGGAGCGACTGGCCCCTGATGACAGAGGTGTTGGCAGCTATCCAGGCTCAAGCCCAGATGATCGCCATCCATCAGCAGGACTGGGAAAAACTCAATTCCGGCAGTTGAGCCCCCAGGCATTTCGAGGGCATCTTAGCTTTTGCCTTGCTTCTTGGCTTTATGGGCTCCCACTGCCTTTTGCCGGTG
>NZ_JANSJB010000139.1:0-4356 GCF_047462355.1 Synechococcus sp. H55.9
GATGGCGCCGCAGGACCAGCCGCACGAGCGCTTTGAGTTCCCCGAAGAAGTCCTACCCCGCGGCAACGCGCTCTAAACTGGCGCTGGCTGTCGAACGCTTGAGTTCTCTCGATCCTTCACGTGAGAGCCGGGGCCGAGCGTTCGCCTATTCAAGTCTTGGATTGCATGGGTAGGCGCTCGGCCATTCTTAAGCTCCTTTGCTTTTCACCTCTATCTTCTGCTGTACTGACTGTTACTCTTTTTGGAGGCTGGCCTCAGTGACTTCAACGACCTTTGGTTCCGCAGCGATGCAGGATCGCACCCAGGGCGGGTTTGCCTGGTGGGCCGGGAATGCTCGCTTGATCAATCTCTCCGGTCGGCTCTTGGGTGCCCACGTGGCCCACGCCGGCCTGATCGTCTTCTGGGCGGGAGCGATGCTGCTGTTTGAGGTGGCTCACTTCACGCCGGATCGGCCTATGTACGAGCAGGGCCTGATCCTGATGCCCCACGTGGCCACTCTGGGCTGGGGGGTTGGCCCGGGCGGCGAAGTTATCGACACCTACCCCTACTTTGTGATCGGCGTGCTGCACTTGATCTCCAGCGCAGTGCTGGGGTTGGGGGGCATCTATCACGCCGTGCGCGGCCCAGAAACCCTGGAGCAGTCTTTCCCCTTCTTCGGCTACGACTGGAAAGACAAGAACAAGATGACCACCATCTTGGGGATCCACCTCATCCTCTTGGGGTTGGGGGCTTTCCTGTTGGTGGCCAAGGCCATGTGGTTTGGCGGTGTCTATGACACCTGGGCTCCCGGCGGTGGCGATGTGCGAGTGATCACCAACCCCACCCTCAACCCGGCGGTGATCTTCGGCTACCTGTTCAAGTCTCCCTTCGGCGGCGACGGCTGGATCATCAGCGTGGACAACATGGAGGATGTGATCGGCGGCCATATCTACATCGGCATCATCTGCATTGCCGGTGGGATCTGGCACATCCTCACCAAGCCTTTTGGCTGGGCCCGCCGTGCCTTCATCTGGTCGGGGGAAGCTTATCTCTCCTACAGCTTGGCGGCGGTCTCGCTGATGAGCTTTATTGCCACCTGCTACATCTGGTTCAACAACACTGTTTACCCCAGCGAGTTCTACGGCCCCACCGGCCCTGAAGCCTCGCAAGCGCAAGCCCTCACCTTTATCGTGCGCGACCAGCGCCTGGGGGCGAACATCGGCCAGGCCCAAGGCCCCACCGGTCTGGGTAAGTACCTGATGCGCTCCCCCACGGGCGAGATCATCTTCGGCGGTGAGACGATGCGCTTCTGGGATGTGCGGGCGCCCTGGAAAGAGCCGCTGCTGGGCCCCAATGGCTTGGATCTGGATAAGTTGAAAAACGACATCCAACCCTGGCAAGCTCGCCGTGCGGTGGAGTACATGACCCACGCGCCACTGGGATCCCTGAACTCGGTGGGGGGTGTGGCGACCGAGATCAACACGGTGAACTTCACCAGCCCGCGCACCTGGCTGGCAGCCCACAACTTCATCTTCGGCTTCCTGTTCTTCGTTGGCCACCTGTGGCATGCCGGTCGCGCCCGTGCCGCTGCTGCCGGCTTTGAGAAAGGGATCAGCCGCGAGAACGAGCCGGTTTACCGGATGAAGCCGATCCGATAAGCACGGAAGTCTCTCGGAGATCAACCTTTGGCCCCCGGTAGGGGGCCTTTTTTTTGGGGATCCCCCCCGCCAGGATTGGCAGAGAAGGAAGAGAGGATAGAGACTGAGAAGGCTGAATGTTCGGTAAAGATGCACAAAGTCCCGGTTACGGTCATCACCGGATTTTTGGGATCCGGCAAGACCACGGTGATCCGTCACCTGTTGCTCAAC
This sequence comes from Synechococcus sp. H55.9, assembly GCF_047462355.1. Lineage (NCBI taxonomy): Bacteria > Bacillati > Cyanobacteriota > Cyanophyceae > Synechococcales > Synechococcaceae > Synechococcus > Synechococcus sp. H55.9. Next base: position 1,848 of record NZ_JANSJB010000139.1, read on the forward strand.
AACCAGAGCCGCCGCATCGCCGTATTGGTCAATGAGTTTGGCGAAGTGGGCATCGACGGCGAACTGCTGCGGGATTGCCAACGTTGCGAGGGAGAGGGATCCATCCCCATTTTGGAGCTGGCCAACGGCTGCCTCTGCTGCACGGTGCAGGAGGAATTTTTGCCCACCATGGAAACCCTGCTGCAGCGGCGGGCGGAGCTGGACTGCATCCTGATTGAGACTTCAGGATTGGCCTTGCCTAAGCCTCTGGTGCAGGCTTTCCGCTGGCCAACCCTTCGCACCGGCGCCACGGTGGATGCGGTGATTGCAGTGGTGGACGGTCAGGCTCTGGCTTCTGGGCAACTGGTGGGGGATCGGGCGGCGCTGGAAGCGCAGCGGCAGGCCGATGCGAGCCTGGATCACGAGACGCCCATTGAGGAGCTGTTTGCGGATCAGTTGAGCTGCGCCGATTTGGTGCTGCTGAGCAAGGTGGATCAGATCACGTTGTCGGAGCGAGCGCGCGTGGAGAGCTGGCTGCGGCAACAATTGCGCCCTGAGGTTCGAGTCCTCCCCTGTGAGCGGGGCCAGGTTGCCCCAGAAGTGCTCTTGGGCTTGCAGGCGGCGGTGGAAGATCAGTTGGAGCGCCGCCCCAGCCACCACGACCACGAGGAGGAGCACGAGCACGAGGCCTTCGAGTCTTTTTACCTGAGCCTGGAGGGGAGCTATGAGCCGGGATCCCTAGTTGCCCAACTGCGTCAACTGGCTCAAGAGGAATGCCTCTACCGGGTGAAGGGGTTTGTGGCCGTGCCCCACAAGCCGATGCGGCTGGTGCTGCAGGGAGTGGGAGGGCGATTTGAAACCTACTACGACCGGCCCTGGCGCCCGCAAGAGCCGCGGTTGACCCGCCTAGTGTTCATCGGGCAGAGGCTTAACCGGGAGCGCATTGCCGCTCAGCTTCAGGGCTTGGCTCACAGAGAAGCAGCGGCTTTTACCGGCTGATCCCTGTCGGGATCCCTCACCCCCAGCCCCTCTCCCAGAGGGAGTGATCCCCTCACCCCCAGCCCCTCTCCCAGAGGGAGTGATCCCCTCACCCCCAGCCCCTCTCCCAGAGGGAGAGGGGAGTTGGCGTGACCCTATAAAAGCGGCCTAGAGGTAGACATCTAGGAGAGAGGCCACGGTGGGGAAGTGGCAGGGCAAGCCCAGGGCTGCTGGCGAAAGGGCCGGATAGACAAAATGGCGGTGGCGCAGACAGTACTCGTCCCACGCCGAAAGCCGCACCCCAAACAGAAAAGCCAAGCTGCGGAGGAGTCCGAGGGGCAAGGGCAGGCGGAAGTAGATCCGCTTTCTGAAATAGGCGCACACCTGTTCCACGCACTCATCCACAGACAGAGGGGGGTTGCCCAACACCCAATCGCCGCCACCGGGCGGATGGGCTACCCAGTAGGCCACCATCTCTGCCACATCGGCAGCGTGGATGAAGTGGAAGCTAGCATCCACCCGCAAAAAGCGGATGAGATCCAGCCAGCGGAGCACATCCTTGAGGCCAGCGGTGATGTGGGAATAGGGGTGGTGGGGGCTGCCGCCAAACAGTAGGGTGGGGTAGAGCGTCAGCAGCCGATCCGGCCAGAAGCAGCTTTCCCGCCGCCGCAGCAGCATCGCGTACTTGCTGCGGATGTAGTCGGTGCCGGCCTGGCCAGCGATGGCCAAGGGTTGTAACGCCTGATCCAAAAGGCTGGCGGTGGAAAAGTAGATCACCTGCTGGCAGCGCCGGGGATCCAACAACTGAAAGAGCTCCAGAGTGTGGGTAACATTCACCGCCCAGGTTAGGGTGGGATCCCCCCAAGCCGCCGCCATGTGGATCAGCCCATCCATCTGTTGCAGCAGGGCAGCGTGCTCGCGGATGTGCAGCAGATCGCCGGGCACCAGGGTGATGGGGGCGGGCAGCCGTTCCGGGGGCAGCCGCAGGCGGCTGGGGTTGCGAATAAGAATGTAGAGGTGGTAGGCGGGCCGCTCCGGAAACTCGGGATCCCTTTGCTGGGCCAGGCGCTCCAACACATAGTGCCCCAGACAGCCGCTAGCGCCGGTAAGAAACAGGTTTCGCAAGAGATCTTCCCAACGGCAACTCATCGAAAAAGCTTTTGACTAGTCTACCGCCTTGGCTTGCGCCTGCCGGAGCGGCTTAACCCCCAATTCCTCTGACGGCAAGTCCGGGCAACTGCACCCTGTTCCAAGCCGGGCAGCAGGCTAGAAATCTGGCCCGAAGAATGGCAGCATAGTTCGACAAGGATCCCCTACCGGGATCCCAGCTAAGACCGCGCTCAACTCGACCTCTGTCTGTGGCCGTAACCTCCTCTTCCCCTAGCAGGCGCGCTTTCAGTCTGTGGCCGCCGCTGGCCTTGGTCTTGCAGCGGCTGGCCCAAGCGGTGCCGGTGCTACTGCTGATCACGGTGCTTAGCTTTTTGCTCTTGCAACTGGCTCCCGGCGATTTTTTGGATCCCTTGCGGGCGGATCCCAGTGTCAGCCAAGAGTT
>NZ_JANSJB010000140.1:0-4152 GCF_047462355.1 Synechococcus sp. H55.9
AGGAAACTGGGTATTCAACACCTGCCTAGGATTGAGAAAGCGACCTAGGGCGAGGTCATTGTGGCGCTGCGCGATGAATACGCTCATTGGAACCGAGCCATTATTCAATGGGCAACACTGGGAGTTCCTTACAACACGCCAGTCTACCTTAGTGTAGATCAAAAAGTTTTAGCAGGTCTGGGCCTAGGCACAGTTAAGGATTTCTGCCAAGCCGTGCGCGCCCAGGTGGCAGATGGCAATCGGCTGCAGTTATCGGCTTTGCAAAACCAGGGATCGTCCGAACCGGCAGGGGTGGCCTTCTTGGCGCTGATGGTACTCGCCGCCAACGACATGATGAGAGATGACAAGCTGGATGCCAATGACTTCTTCACCCATTTTTGCCAACGGTTGGAAATACCTGGCGACACCCGTCCGATAGGGATGAAAGCCGGAGATGAAGAAAGCTTGTGGCAGGAGTGGAACCGGTGGCTAGAGGAAAAAGGATGGATTGCCACCGCCAAACCAGGGGAAGGCTCGCGCCGGTATTTGAATTACCCCATTTCCCAGGCCTTGCTGCGGGAGGCGGACACCCAAAAGTTATGTCGCATGTTTTACGAGAAAAAGTGGACTACGGCCCGCAGCGAAACCCAGTTGCTGGTGGATTTGGCGAGCGAAAAGAACCTAAACCAACATCTGGCAGAGCTGCTGGACGACCGCCAGCGACACGAAGTCCTGGGCGCCGAAATCCTAGCCGTCCATCAAGAGTGGTTGGATGCAGGACGCCCGGAACCGCAACGATTTAGCCGAGCGTACCAGCCCCCCACGCGTCTGACTGCAGGGCTGTATCGCACCGAGGATCGGTGGGGGGATCCAGCATACTACCTTTATCCCAAGCTGCCGCGTCACTGGCCAGTTGCAGAGGTGACGGTAGAAAACTTAGGTCGCCTGCGCTTGGAGCGCGTAGGTTGGTTTTACCCCGTTGGCAAGCCACTCTCTGCTGGCGATCTAGCTGAGGGGAGAGCCTGGCCTATTCGCGGCCATGCCCACTTGCGGGAGCTCCAACTGCCGGCTCGAGATTTCTGGGTCTTGGTGCCCGATCCTGAGAACCCTGAGTCCGGTGCTCTAGCCAGTTGGGGAGCGCCCAAACTTGGCAGTCACTTCACTGTGTTGTTTCGGGAAGCCCTGTGGCCGGATTTGCAGCGGCTGCGCGAAGAAAGCCTGCTGCAATGGTCGGGCGAGCGCCAGCCTGCGTTTGCCGAAACTTCTGACTGGTGGGAAATCCAAGAATGTCAGGTGCTGGCCCCCGTATGGGACGGTTTGTTTTTACAACATCCCGAGTTGAAAGAAGCCTTGCAGCCGCGCGATCGCCTGCACATTGCCTTGAGTGGCGGATTACGGGTACCCCAAGGACGGGCTTGGCTGAAGGATCACTTACCACAGGTGACCGTGTACGGATTTCAGCCTACGGCAGCGGTGACCCTGACTGAAGTGGTCACTGGGAACATATACCTTCAAGGAGACCATCGCTCTACCAACCAGCCTTGGGATTTGCCAGCAGACTTACCTCCTGGTACTTATCGAATCCAAGTTCGGAGCGGAACTGCCCACCAGGAACGCTCTTTAAAGATTCTGAATTGGGATGATTTGTCATTAGCTTGTGTAGTAGGAGAATGATCTTATGTCTAAGCTGATTTACTGGCTCTTTCACACTCGTTGCAAGAAATTTAAGCCACAAAAGCTGTTAGAGCACTTACAGAAGCGAATTACTCAAGAAAATTTAGTAGATGTCATATCTCATGTTCGAATTGAGAAAGGTATCAAGAAAAAAGGCGAGTACTACTTCTACTTGGGTATTGATCCGAAGGCACGCCCTGATTGGAAATCTAAACAAAAAGATAATCTTGAGAAATTTCTTAAAACAATAAGCGGTATTAATAAGGCTGCAAGGCAAGAATTTTACTGGGAAGAAATTCGACACATGGTGGGTATCGCCTACGATTTAGAGCAGGATATCCAAACTATAAGGTATTTCGAAGTCAAACGGCTGCCTAAAGTCAACCCATTTCGTTTGGAAACACCTATAGCTGAGTCGGCAGAAAGCGATCGCTCTCGAGCGTGCGAACAACTGCTTTGGTGGCTATCGGCAGCCGGTTCCGGTTCTTGGGAAACCTTTCAAGCCGTATGCGATCGCCTAGACCTACCCCAACCACGTCGGTTGTTGCGTCGGCTACAATTGCTGGGGCATCTCACGGTGGCTCGAGATGGCAGACGCTGGCAGATGCAGCCGCCTTCCTTGCAGCCGGTCGGTGAAAATTGCTACGTGCTGTACGGTCAGCGGAATGCAGCTCTCCAGAAAGATCTTCAGCAATTGGGTCGCCTTGAGGAGATCCCCCAATCTCGAAAGGATGCGCCACCCTGCTGGCAGTTCGAGCTGCAGACTGATGTTGCCACGGCGATCGCCAAGTTGCGAGCCAGCTACCCTACCCTAGGCATCCGCCCGGTCGAGGCTCCTCCCCAGTGGGACAATTGGGTGGCTACACTGGACGTTGTCGATTGGGTGCCACTCCACCGCTATCGGCTGAAGCGTTATGATGGGAGCCACTTCGCAGACGTGCCGACTGCTGAGGAAACAGGTTTCTACGAATTGCATGAGAAGGGATCCCCACAACAGCATGCCCTGTTCTACGACCGCGAGCAAGACAGGTGGTACAGCGGCGAGTGGTACGGCTTACGTTTTTTGGCTTTGACTCGCCTTGCTTCCGAAAACCTATCAGTTAAGTACGACCCAAATAGCCGAGAATTATCGATCCCTATCAGCCAGCGCTGGCCGCTAGCCTACGAACGCTATTTGGTCATGCAATCCGGCTGTTTGCCTTGCTACAGACCTGAAACAGAGGAACTGGTTTATCAGAACATTACGCCAACTGCATGGCAAATCATCGGCGAGCGGCTGCCGCTGCTCGATTTGGAGAAATAGCTAAGGTTTTTGCCCAAAGCCAAGGAGAAATCATGTACGACCTCATCGGCACCTATCAGCGATTGGATCGAATCTATCAGCTTTACATTAAGAGTGCTTTTCCCTTACGGTATCCTGCTCTTAGCGCCGAGCGCGATCGCCACTTGCATTACAGCCCTGATCATCCTCTGCTCAGTGTTCCTCCTCTACTGGAGCCCACACCCGTCTACCCTTCTTCTGGCAAAACCCTCGAGGAAGCAGCAAAAGATTTACCCGCTGGCTATGAAGACTTGGCCCACCTCGGTCGTTCCTTGTTCCCGAACTTACCCCTCTATGAGCACCAATGGCAGAGTTTGAAAGCAGCCATCGTTGATCAAAAGGATATTGTGGTAACGACGGGAACTGGCTCCGGCAAGACCGAGTGTTTTTTGTTGCCAATCCTAGCCCACCTTGCGCGGGAATCCCGTAGTTGGGATCCGATGTCTGAAAGCGGGGATACGTTTTGGTGGCAGGAGGAAGACAATCCAAATTGGGTGCCACAGCGCCAAGAGCAAAAACGACCGGCGGCAATCCGGGCGCTCATTCTCTATCCCCTAAATGCTTTGGTGGAGGATCAATTGCGCCGGTTGCGCAAAGTGTTGGATGGCCCAGAAACCCATGAATGGCTTGATCGCGAGCGGGGTTGCAATCGCATCACCTTCGGTCGTTACACGGGTCAGACCCCCCTCCCCGGCTATCCCACTTCCGATAAGGTCAAGGAATTAGCCCGGCAATTGCGAGAGTTGCAAGCGGAGCAGGAAAAGGTTGCCGTCCAGAGCCAAGACCCAGATTTGAGGTTTTACTTTCCGCGCTTGGATGGAGGAGAAATGCGCTCGCGCTGGGATATGCAAGCGCATCCCCCGGACATCTTGATTACCAACTATTCCATGCTCAACATCATGCTGATGCGGCAAATCGAGGCCGGGATGTTCGAGCAAACGAAAAGGTGGCTGCAAGAGAATCGCGAGCGCAAATTCTTGCTCGTGGTCGATGAGTTGCACACTTACCGAGGGACGCCAGGCTCAGAAGTGGCCTACTTGCTGCGCTTACTGCTGTACCGTTTGGGGCTAACAGTCAACTCAGAACAACTGCAGGTTTTGACCACCAGTGCCAGCTTGGAAGAGGGCGAGGCAGGCCGCAAGTTTCTCCGGGAGTTTGTTGGGCGCGATCGCTTTGTG
>NZ_JANSJB010000141.1:0-4070 GCF_047462355.1 Synechococcus sp. H55.9
GTGGCCGTAGCCCCTTGATTGAGGGTTTGCTGGAGCTGTTCCCGCGACTGGTAGATCTGCAGCGGCCCTCCCTGGGGGATCCCTTGCTGGGCGGCCTCAGGGCTGGCCTGTTCCGGCCTCGGCTCTGAACCGAGCGGGTTGCGATAGAGGCGGTTCACAACCAAAAAGCCCACCAGCACCACGGCAGTTGCCACCAAAAGTCGAACCATACCCGGATCCCTTGCGAGCACCTGGTTCTAAAATGCCCAAAAAGAGCCTCAGGTATCAGAGGTCGGGCACAATGGTGCAGACTGCTCAGCCGGTACGGGTTGGCATTGGCGGCCCGGTGGGATCCGGAAAAACCGCCTTGGTGGAAAAGCTCTGTCTGTCGCTGCGGGATCACCTGTCTTTGGCCGTGGTGACCAACGACATTTATACCCGCGAAGATGCCGAGTTTTTGGTGCGGGCCAAGGCGCTGGAAGCGGAGCGGATCATCGGCGTGGAGACCGGCGGCTGTCCCCACACGGCCATTCGGGAAGACGCCTCCCTCAACCTCGATGCCATTCAGGAGCTGGAGCGCCGCTTCTGTCCCCTGGATCTCATCCTGGTGGAATCGGGGGGGGATAACTTGGCAGCCACCTTCAGCCCAGAGCTGGTGGATGCCTGCATCTATGTTATTGATGTGGCCGAAGGGGACAAGATCCCGCGCAAGGGGGGGCCGGGGATCACCCGCTCTGACCTGCTGGTGATCAACAAGATCGACCTGGCGCCCTACGTAGGGGCAGACTTGGGGGTGATGGAACGGGATGCCCGCCGCATGCGGGGGGACAGGCCTTTTGTCTTCACCAACCTGCGCACGGGCGAGGGGCTGGAGCAGATCCTGAGCTGGCTGGAGCGGGAGGTGCTCTTTCGCTCCATCCAGGCCGATTCTCCCTCTGTGAGCCACCTGTGAACTTCGGCAAGGCCCTCTTGAAGATCAGCCGCCAAGGCCAACAGACCCACATTTGGGAGTATTCTCAGGCCCCCCTGCAATGGCTGGGATCCCCGGGTGAGCCGCCACTCTATTACCTACGCAACCCCAATGGTGGACTGCTGGGCGGGGATCGCCACCGCATCGCCATCGAGCTGGGGGCAGGCGCAGCGCTGGAAATTCGCACCCAAGGGGCAACCCGCCTCCACCCCGGCCTGAGCCGGCAACAGGCCAAGGTCAAGCTGGCTCCCACCAGCCAACTGATCTGGATCCCTCACCCGACCATTCTGGGCGCAGGAGCAGACTTCCGCCAACAGGTGCAGATCGAACTGGATCCCAGTGCCCGCCTGGCCTATGCCGAGATCTGGACAGCCGGGCGGCTGGCCATGGGGGAATGCTGGCAGTTTCGGCGCCTTTCCAGCAGCTTGCGGGTTTGGGTCGCTGCCGGGATCCCCGCCTCCACAGACGGGAGCAAACTCTGGCTGCAGGAGCACCTAGACCTGCGCTTTCCCCACCAGCATATCTCCGCCGCGTCGGTGCTGGGATCCCATCTCTGCTGGGGATCCCTGTACTTACTGGGGGATTGGCCAGAGCCGGAGTGGCCGACGGATACGCACCACTGGCTGCTGCGGTCGCCGGATCCCGTCTGTCAGGGCTGGATCCTACGCCAGGTGGGACCCCAGGCAGAGGCCATCTGGCAGCAGTTTGGCCAAGTTGTGCAACAGCTTGCCCCGGCCAAGGGAAGCTCAAGCCAGGGGTGGTAGGCTAGGGCTGGCTTAGCCCAACCCGTTGCACGAGATCATGAACGCCGCTCGACGCATTATCAGACGTTCCGTCCGCAAGGGGCGAAGCCGCTGGCTCCTCCTCTACGAAAAAGGAATGGCCCTGCTGGCTTTGGGCAACCTGTGCTTGGTGCTCTTCGACCTCAGCTACGTGCCCTGGCGAGACTTCTGGCTCCAGGGGCGGGTGCAGATCTTCGGTGCCTTTGGCCCTCCCATTCCCTTGCCCATCCTCTCCCAACAGACCAGCCGCTCCCCGGTAACCGACCTGTACGACCCGGTTAAAGGCATTGAGCCCAACCCGGAAACCCAGCGCTACTTGGCCCTGGTGGATGAGCTGCGCCAGGTCACCCTGCGCTTTGGGGTGGAGTCGGAAGCAGCGGCACCGATCCTAGCCCGCCTGCGGCAACTGAGCGACGAGATGATCGAGACCAACCCCTTTCAGGCCGCCAACAAAACTGGCCAGTTTGTGCGCATCCTCAACTTGATGCGGGAGCACATCCCCGAAGCCGACTCGGCCAGGGCTGCCTTCGCCCGCTTCTGGACTGCCGAATACTTGGCCAGCGTCGATCCCAAAGACGGGATCGAATTTTTCCAGGCCCGCCTGCGCCCCCTCTTCGAGACCAATTACTCCCGCCCCATCGGCGAGAGCGGCAACCCGGTGGACTTTTTCCCCCTGCTGGACCTTCCCTTTGCCTTGCTGTTTGGGCTGGAATTTGTGCTGCGCACGGTGGCCATCAGCCGTCGCTACACCGGCGTCAATTGGCTGGATGCCATGCTCTGGCGCTGGTACGATGTGCTGCTGCTGTTGCCCTTTTGGCGCTGGCTGCGGGTGATCCCGGTTACCATCCGGCTGGGACAGGCGCAGTTGCTGGATCTGGAGCGGGTTCGCGCTCAGGTGAGCCAAGGCTTTGTCGCCAACTTCGCCGAAGACCTGACCGAGGTCATCGTCGTGCGGGTGATCAACCAAATCCAGGCATCCATCCAGCGGGGATCCCTGCCCCTGTTGCCGGCAGCCGATCCCTCCCGCAGCTACATCGACCTCAACGAGATCAACGAGCTGGAAGCCATTGCCAACCTGGTTTTTCGCACCGTCCTCTACCGCGTCCTGCCCCAGGTCCAGCCGGAGGTGGAGCAATTGCTCCGCTACAACCTGGGTGGCCTGCTCAAACAACTCCCCGCCCTGCAAACCCTGGAACGGCTGCCCGGCCTCGGATCCCTGCCCGGCCAACTGACGGAGCGCCTGGCCAGCGAGCTGACCACCACCACCTATAAAACCTTGACCAACAGCTTCGAGGATCCCGTCGGCTCCCAGTTGGCGGCCCAACTGTTGCGGCGCTTTGGCGAAGTCTTGGCCAACGAACTCACCCAGCAACATGCGCTGGAGGAAATTCGCTCCCTGTTACAGGACTTGCTGGAAGAAATCAAGATCAACTACGTGGAGCGCCTCTCCCACGAAGATCTGGAGGAAGTGATGGAGCAAACCCGCAAGCTGCGGCAAAAAGCTCAACAACTGCAGCAAGCCCGCAGCGCGTAGGAGTGGTTGACGAGGTTGCGCCGGTTCAGTAGGATAATGTTTCTAGTCCGGGCGAGTGGCGAAACTGGTAGACGCACCGCACTCAAAATGCGGCGGGAAACCGTGTCGGTTCGAATCCGACCTTGCCCATGCCCTCGAGCTGCTAGGCTGCAGGTATTACCCAGCAGATAATAGATAAAGACTTTGGGGTTCAGATGGGATCAATTGGTAGGGATCCGCCTGGTTAAGCTCTCGACAGAGGTGAGCAAAAGACTGGAGACTTTCAAGGCGCTCCGCGAGCTCGCTGAGGGTGTCTAGGTATTCGGCTAAAGCCGCTTGGGAAAGGTACCAAGACTTGTCCAGCTCTTGGAAGTAGGTCATCTGGAACTCGACAGAAAGATTCTTTTCCCTAAGGAAGCGCTGCTCCGGTGTAAGCGCTCGATCAAATGGGGAAAGACGAGCAATGCGCTGGATGCGTTCGCTAGAGATGTGGCCAGCAAAGCCGGGAGCTGTGTACGTATAGGCCGTCCGGAGCTGAGGTCGATCCGCTGGCAAGAGAGCTGCACACCACCTTTCGCTTAGTTCCCGGAAACGAGGAACCTCAAAGTCCAGGGCATCGACGGCATCTTGCAGGTACCCATGCTTAAGCAGAAGCTGGGATTCCGCCGCTAGGGAAACTGCCCAACCCTTGAGGGCAATATCGCCAAGCAGTAGGCAGTGGGCCTGGCGCTCAACAGGGATCTGATGGGCTTGGTCGGAGAAAAAGATGCGGGCTTCCGCTAGCGCCTTAAGGGCATCGCGAGGAGAAGCCTCAGGGAATCGGTGC
>NZ_JANSJB010000142.1:0-3933 GCF_047462355.1 Synechococcus sp. H55.9
CCTCTCCCTGGGGGAGAGGGGGCGGGGGTGAGGGCCCCTGGGAGAGGGGTCGGGGGTGAGGGGTCGGGGGTGGTCGCGCTAGCGGCGCGGAGCGCTTGGGCCCCAGGGAGAGGGGGTGGGGGTGAGGGAATTCTCAACCGACCCTAATTGAAAGTCACAGTAGCTTGGTTAGAAAGTACTGGTAGCGCCCCACTGCTGAAGAGAGTAACTGGGGGATTTGTGTAAGTTGCCATCACTGGATTGATCTGTTCCACAGATACAGAAACCACGCAGGAGGAATTCGGAGCCAGAGTTCCACCTTGAAGGGCAATCGTGGTTGAAGGAATTGCTGGTTTTGGTGGATCAGGAGGAATGCTGGGGTTTGCCGTGAGCGTGCCACCGCACGTATTTAAAGTAACTACATTCGTTTCAGTAATTCGCAAACCACCTGGCAAAGCATCTATAAAGCTAAGTCCAGACAAAGGTACAGGAGCAGTGTTGGTGATGGTAAAGATAACGGCTACAGTGCCGCCTTGTGTTGCTGTGCTAGGGCTAAACTCTTTGGTAAAGGTTGGAGCAGGAACTTGGTTTACGGTTAGGCTGACAGGTGCGCTTTGAGCGGCAGGAGCCTGGTTGCTGGTGAGCGTTGTGGCAGGGTTCGTGTAAGTGCCCACGTTTGCAGCAACCACCTGAACGCTTATCAAGCAGCTTGAATTGGGACTAAGCTGGCCGCCGGTCAGAGAAATAAAGCTTCCATTTGCAGGGGCGCTTGCAGTTCCCCCACAGGTATTGTTGAGGCCAGGGTCGGCAGCAACGGATAGCCCTGCCGGCAAGATTTCCGCAAAGCTGAGGCCGGTCAGTTGGATGCCGGAGTTGTTGGTGATCGAAAAACTTAAAGTAACAGGAACACCCACAGAAGTCGTGCTCGGACTGAAACTCTTGATAAAGGTTGGAGGAGCCAAGGGGGCCGGAGGCAACCCAACAATGCTGGGAGAAGGGTTGGGGCTGGGCAAGGGCGGGATCGTCGGCGCCGAGACGGGAGGGGGCACGAGAGGGCTGGGCTGGGTTGGGGGAGCAGCTCCAACGGGAGGAGTAGCCGGCACTCCCACGCCAGTTCCGCCGGGTTCTACACTTGGGTTTTGCACAGGAAAGATCGGCCCAGGTATAAAGCTGGTTGCATTCTTATCCTTTGCCTGTTGGCAAGCCGTCAGCAAACCAACACAGAGGCAAGCCAAAACCCCAGCCAGCTTTCCGGTTTTCATTCCCTCATCCTCCTGACCTTAAATCTCTCGCAGCAATTAAACACTGCCCTTAGCCAGCTTCACGCTAGGTAGCCTGAGCGCGTGCCTCTAATCTTAGGGCTTGGCCAAACGAATCGCGAATGACCAGGATCACCAAAACCCTTTCTCCGGCAACAACGTTGGCATTGTAGGCCGCCAGATCAGCCGAGAAGGTAAAGCCATTGGTGAGGGTGATCCCGTTGGTTCGGTCGGCGTAGCTGTTGCCTCGGCCTATGAGCGTATTCCTAAACTGCTCGATGGCTGTCGGCAAGAAAATGCCGGTAATATCTGTGCCGCGGCTGATGTTGAAAAACTGCAGCTCTACGCTGGCAATGACCCCTGGCACCAACAAGCCGCTCAAGGTAACTGTTACAAAAGCGGATCCCACTACAGCGTTGAATCCCCCAGTTGGCTGCAAGCTGGGTGGATCTGGCAGGTCAGGCTGAATGGGTGGCGGCGTGATAGGAGCAAAGTCTGGCCCAGGGCGGAAGGTGATGGGTGTGAGGTTGGGCGAGATGGTGGGGGCCACGGCCACGGGGGGAGGGGTGGATCCATCGGCGGTCAAGAGGGGTGGCAGGCCGCCCGTAGTCTCGCTGCTGCAGGCAGTGGCTAGCGCCAGCGAAGCCCAAGTTGCCAGAAGAGAAAGGCCGCCACGGCCAGGGCCTGAGCCAGAACGTCGTTTCATCGGGGAATTCTCCACTCACTCACACCACAGCAAATCTTTCCAACAGCGCCCAGCCGGGATCCACTGAATTTGCCTCTGTGCATGGGCAAGATTATGAGGGATCCCGTTTCAAAGGCGGATGCCTGCTGTTAGTTCTACTGCATCTTGGGGCGTTGTCAAGCAAGCGGCAAAGCAAATCCAAGAAATTTTTTTGGAAATGGCCCATCCCCTAGATATGGGGTATCATAGCCTCGAACAGGGGCGGCCAGCTTACCTGTAGCGTTGGGGGTTGGGTGCCTTCTCCTCCATTTTGTGTGTGGATTTCCCCAGATTAGGGTGTGTGAGGCAGTGCCGTATGAACTTCAAAGGTCGCTCATTGGCAGTTTTGTGTGGAGTCTTGCTCCTAGGTGGCTGCGGTCAAATTGACGAATCCCCCGCCTTGCCGGGGCCTGTCCAGGTGGATCCCACGGCGTTTGTCTCGGCGCAGGAGTACCGCTTTACCCCCGGCTCAGTGCTGGAGACCACTAGCTTGAGGCTAGACTATGTCAACCCAAAATTTGACAACGGGATCCCTGTGCGGAACAGCGGCTTTCAAGGCAGTGGAGAAGCCCGCATTACCAACGTAGAGGCCCGCATTCTGCCGGTCAATGAGATCCCAGCCAATGAACTGACAATTGACTCAACCCTTCGCTCCAGCACACTGGCCATCCAGATTGCCCGATCCACGCCGCTGGTGAATCTCATCGCCTTCGGCCCCAACGACGGCAGGCTATCTACGCAATTCAGCATTGCCGGGCTGGTTGCCCTTTCGACAAACCCCAACGACCAGCGCATTCGAGTCAACACAACCTTTAGAGCTGCCGATCCGGATACGGAAACTGTTTTAACTTTAACCGTGCGCCGCATCTTGGTTAGCCGCAATGGCAACCAAGTCGTCTTAGAGGGAGATTCTTCTCTCATTGTCCCTACCGTGGGAGTACTCTATGAAGATCCCGGCCCTAATGGCAACCCACCGGCAGGATCCTTTGTCAATCCTCCCCCACCTCAAGGGCCTGTCACTGCCATCCTGCAAACCGGCAGCTTCTCCGCCAGCTTCGTGGTGCGGCAGCGGGGCGTGGCCGGCGATGGCACTCCTGAAGATGCCCTGGCTCTCTTTGCCCGCCTGAACTTCCGCCCCAACCAGGCGGAAATCGTCTATCGTCCCACCCAGGTGGGTACGCAGTCGGTGCTATTTGCTCCGGATCCCACTCGTCCGAACATCTTGCCCAACCAGTTGGTGCGCATCCGGCGTCTGCTGAACGGCCGGGTACAAGCGGAGTTTGACCCGGCCAATGTCAGCACAGTCCTCAACTTTGTCCAGGTCAGCCCGCCGCCACGACCTTTCCCCACCCCGATCCCGCAGTTGCCCGTCCCTGAGCGTCCGGGTGCTCCTACGGCCTTCGATTACTTCTTCTCCTTGCGCACCGAGCGCTCTACGGGTACCTTACCTGGCTCACCTGTGGAGGGAACTAATCTCAGTCCCGTTATCATCCAGGGCATTGTCCCCACCACAGGAGATTTTGTCTTCCGCACCTTAGCTGGGGCGCAACTGGCCGGGCCGTTCAACAGAGCAGATATTGGCGGTTCCCTGCTGCGGGGCAACTTGAATTTGGTTTTCGACCCGACCACCTCTGGCTCGAATATCTCTGGGCAATTCTTTATTGAGCAAGAGTTCCCCACTGATAATCAGGTTATAGGCCCGAATCCACCAACTGGCGACGGAAATACGGGTACTCCTGATCAAGGGGGAGTTATTCTCATTATTCGTGGATTCTTTAACGGGGCTCAGGTTAACCTTTAAGCCGAGGGATCCCATCTCATTTACTTTGCAAGCTAAGGCCAGCGTGGCTGACTTCTTCGGGAGTAATGACCGGTAGGGATCCATAAGCACCTGGGATAACCCCGACCTTGGGGTAGAGGAGCCTGAAGTTCCCTTCTCAGCGCATACCTACCTGTACCTCTGCATCGGTT
>NZ_JANSJB010000143.1:0-3844 GCF_047462355.1 Synechococcus sp. H55.9
ACCTCCTGGTCGATGATCATCAGGCTCTCTGCATCGGTGACATGCCACTCCATCGGTTCCAGACCCCGCCCGCCGTTTGTTCTCGGTAATGACAGGATTGTACCTGCAGAGGCTCCGATTGGTGGGAAAAGCCATCGCCTAACCCGGCGGCCAACCCATCGCTCGACCGCCGAGAATGTGGATGTGTAGGTGAAAGACGGTCTGCCCGCCGTCCTCCCCTTCGTTGATCACCAGTCGATAACCTTTGTTTAAACCTGCCTCGGCAGCCACCCGCTGAGCCGTCAATAGCAGATGCCCCAGCAACGCTTCCTGGTCGGGCTTGGCCTGGGCAATGCCGGGGATAGGCTCCTTGGGCACCACCAAGATGTGGACAGGGGCTTGAGGGGCGATATCTTTGAAGGCGATGGCCCGCTCATCTTCGTAGACAATCTGGGCCGGGATCTCCCTGCGGATGATCTTGCCGAAAACCGTGTCGCTCATGGGTGGTTACAAGCCAGTTCTGACCTTAGCCTAGCCGCTGATGGCCCTCATTGGTTGAGCAGCCACTCAAACTCCTGTTGCAGCGAGCGAATGTGCCCCACCCGCGAGACCAACAGGGCATCTTGCCCAGCATCCCGAAAGCGAGACTGCCACAAACTCACCAAATCGGGGTTGCTACACCAAAAGCAGATGACGGTTTCCACCAACTGATCCCAATCCCAACCCCGCCGGGCCGGCACCTCCTCCAGGGATCCCAGCAGCGCATCCAAGGTGCAAGGGCTGGTGCCTAAGTATTCCACCCCACAGGGCCGCTTTGCCAGCTCCTGCTGCTGACAGAAGAACTCGAGGGCAGGGGCAATGCCGATGATCTCAAAAGTGTAAACCATTGGGCTCAGTCCTAGAGGGTTTCCTTGCGAAAACAGAGGTTTTGCAAAAGAGGAGTTCAGCAATCTCTCGACAGAATTGAAACTGGGATCTTTTCCCATCCGTCGTCGATCTGAACCTGGATGTTAGGCACTGACTATATACTCAACTTGGGCCAATTGCCAAGACTAAAGAACAGGCGGACACGACTCTTTTGCCACTGGTCACTACCTGGAGATAGGATGCTTCAACACCAAAGAGGTGAGCTTTGCCTGATGAGCGCTCCAGCGAACAATCCTGCGCAGATAACTGCTAGCAAACCCAAGTAAGGACTGCCAGCACTCATCGAGATTTTTTGCTGGTTGACTCTGCTGACAAAGCAGTTGACGCCCACCTTTCCTGGGGGCGTCAGAGAGATGGTGCTTCCAAAAGAGCGAAAGCCCAGAAACAACTGGCGTGGCGAAAGTCTCCAGCCTAGGCCCTTTCTTCTATCCAAGTGGGTACTGGGTTCTGGATATTTTCCGGGACAGGAGAGCTGGGGGCGGGGAGATGAAACTCGATGCGCGGCTGCCCCACTCCATAGGTGAGGGTGTAGCTCCAGTGCAGACAGCGCAGCCACAGGCGGGGATAATGGACTTCCAACCAGGGCTGCAGGCGCCGCACCAGCCTTGGGAGCCAGCCCCTCAGCAAAGCTGAAGTCAAGGCCAGCCCGCTATAGCCGAAGTAGGTAGGTAGCCACTGGGCAAAGCCCTTGGCCCCTACGGCCTCCCAGATCCACAGCAGCAGCCGCGGGTTTTGCCAAGCCGCTTTGATGGCCATGCGGTTAAAGGCCAGCCAGCCGGCCCGGTCTTTGATGAAATCATCCACCACCTCTGGCGGCTCGGTGGCGAGAATGCCGAAAAAGCTGTTGAGGATGGCGTTGATGCGTTCGGGGGGCAATACCTTGCCGGTGGGCACCATCATCCCCCGCGAGAACAGCCAAGTGACGGCGGAGTTGCCCTGGTAGGCGCGGATCTGGGCCAGGTCAGAGGCTTTGAGCAGGTTGTGGCGCAGGGCTGTGTTCAGCAGGTCACAGAGGCGGGGGCAGTTGCGCACCAGGGATCCAAACCCGGTAAAACTCAGGGGGGATTGCAGGGCCGCCGCATCCCCAATCAAGAGGACGCGGTCGAAGGGCTCCTCTGGAGTCCGCTGCGGGCTAAACCGTCCGGGAATGTAGCCGAAGGTGGCCTTTTTCCACTGCAGGCGCTCTGGGTTGCAGCGGCGGTACTCCGGCAGGATGGTGAAAAAGTCTTCGTACAATTCCAGCAGGGATCCCGGATTTTCCGGATGTACCTGGTGGTAGTGGAACAAGTAGAAGGTGAGATCCTCGCCGGGGCCGGGAAAGAGCTCCCAAATGAGCTGCCGACCGCGGCTGATGTCCCCGTGGCTGGCCAGGATGTCGCCAAATTGGGGATCCCATACTCCCGGCTCAAACCCTCCTGCAATGGTGGCCCCGACGGTGGGGCAGACGCTATCAAAAGCATGATGGCGGTAGAGCTGCTGGGCAATGGGCGAGGCCGTCCCCATGGCATCCACCAACAGGCGGGATCCCAGCCGAAACTCAGCTTGGCCGATTAAATCTTTCACCACCACCGTGACGCCCTGGTCTTCGATGTAGGCCCGCCGGAACTCCGTGCGCTCGTAGATGGTGCCGCCGCAGGATCTCAGGATCTGGCCGCAGAGCTGCAGGAGCTTTTCGGCATCGATGGCCAGGTTCAACACCGTCGGCGTGTGCAGGACGGGGGCGCGTACGGGGCTGTTGCCATCAAAAAACTTGTTGAACCCATCGGTGTATTCCCTGAGGATGAGGCTCTCTATCTCCTCGGTGCTGAGGAGGCCGAACTCCGCTAGCGTCTGCAGCTCCCGCCGCGAGATGTTCCACTCCCGGTTCATGCGGCCAAAGGGCAGCCGTTCCACCAGGGCCACGCGGTAACCTAAGCGGGCCATGGCCGCACCGTAGATGGCCCCCAGCGCCCCGCCCACGATCACCAAGTCCCACTCCAAGGGGGCAGGTTCAGGGGCCGGCTGGCGAAACAGCACCGGCTGCCGCTGAGGATGGGGGAATTGCACTTCTTCCCGCCAGCGCTTCTCCCACCAGTAAACCCGCTGCAGGTCAAACTCGCCGTTGGGAATGCGGCGGAAATACTTCACCGTCTGCGGGTAAAAAGGCTCCAGTTGCTCAAAGATGGATCCCTGGCTGAGATCGATAGCTGGCAACTGCGGGTAGCGGTGGGGAAATCGGCTCTGGATGGCCTTTTCCAGCTCTCTCAGCCAGCGCCCCTGCCGGGGGAAAGGCCGCTCCGACCACTGGAACACCTTGAGATAGGTGGTGTTCAGCCCCGACCAGAGGAAAACGGCCAGCTCGGCCCCACATCCCTGCAGGCGCAGGCCGGTGGCGGTCGGCAGTTTTTGGCTGCCCTGAGGCAAGGGGATACACTCCTGCAGCCAGCGCAGCACCTGGGCAGTGTCTGGACAAGGGATCTCGCGATAGTACAGGGGCTTGAGCACGGCGCCGAGATAGAAAACAGAGCAAATCTTCACCCATTGTGACACGAGGCGATCCTATCCCCTTGGCTTGTCCTAAAGATCACTCCTTGCCCGGCTTTTGCCCAAGCTGCAAATCGGCGGGGGTATTGCAATTGGTGAGCATCGTTTGAGTCTGGCCCAGCAGGCGGGGAAACATTTTCTCGCCAGAGGTGCCAGGCGGGATCCGCCATCGGTGCATAGCGCTTCGGCCAGGGGGGGAGAATGTAAACTGCGTTGGCATAGGCTGCTGCCACCTGGGCCACCCGTCGCAAGAGGGGGATCCCATCCCCAAAGCCTTGTCGGATCCCATGCGGCGGCTGTTGCCCCCGGCCAAAATCAGGACAGCAACTGCAGGTAGGGGAGCTCCAAGGCATTTTGGGCGAGGTTGTGGCTCCTTGGTCACCCAACTCTTCCGCTCCCGTTGGTTAAAAACTCA
>NZ_JANSJB010000144.1:0-2088 GCF_047462355.1 Synechococcus sp. H55.9
ACGGCTAGGGTATGCTGGTGGGCAGTGAGCAAGTTTCCCACCTCTTCTTTTGAGGAGAGAATATGCCGGAACCGGAATCCTCCTCAGCCCACATTCTGGTGATCGAAGATGAGGCCAAACTGGCCCGTTTCCTGGAAACTGAGCTGACCTATGAGGGGTATCGGGTCAGTGTGGTCGGCGATGGCACGGCAGGGTTGGCGGCAGCCCGCGACCAGAACCCCGACTTGGTGCTGCTGGACTGGCTGTTGCCCGGGATCTCGGGGTTGGAAGTTTGTCGGCAACTGCGCTTGATGGGCAGCCGCGTGCCCGTGGTACTGATGACCGCCGGTGATGAGGTGGCAGATCGGGTGGCAGGGCTGGATGCCGGCGCGGATGATTACGTAGTGAAACCCTTTAGCCTTCAGGAGTTGCTGGCGCGGATACGGATCTATTTGCAGCACCCCAAGGGATCCCGTGACGGTCGGTTGGTGTTTATGGATTTGACGCTGGATCCAGTGACGCGGCAGGCGAGCCGGGGAGGGCGGCAGGTGGAGCTGACGGCCAAGGAATACGACCTGCTGCGCTACTTGATGGAACACCCCCGCCAGGTGCTCAGCCGCCAACAGATTTTGGAGCATGTGTGGGGCTATGACTTTACGGGCGATTCCAACATCATCGAGGTCTATATCCGCTACTTGCGTCTCAAGATCGAAGGCCCAGGAGAGAAGCGCCTCATCCAGACGGTGCGCGGGGTAGGCTACGTGTTGCGGGACTAGAAGCGCGACTGAGGCCGACATCCCCCAGAAGAATGGCCTGGGCAGCCTGAGGGGGATCGCTGCTGTGGCAAGATCGGGAAGAATGGATCCCTATCGAGGTGCGGGAACGGCTGCTCAAAACTGGAGCAAAGAACCCGGAGAGGATTTCGTCCTGCTGGCAGGTGAGGTTGATGGAAGCCGACTGCTGGAACTGAATTGGGGGATTTTGGGGTGCAGAGGGTGTTGTCGATGAATCCATGGAGTGCAGGTCTGCTGGGCCTTACCTTCAGCTCACCGGGAGAGTTTGTCTTCCGTTTTCCCCCCGAAACCCCTCTGGTAGGTGGGCTGGGGCTGCGCTGGTACGGCCTGCTGATGGCTATTGCCGTGTTGGTCGGCCTGCTCCTGACCAAAGCCCTGGCAGAGGCTCGCCATTTGGAGAAAGAGCCCGGCAAGGCCAGCGAACGGGTCGAGATCCTAGCCCTGTGGCTGGTGGTGTCCGGGTTTCTGGGCGCCCGCCTCTACTACGTCCTCACCCACTGGTCGGAGTTCAGGGACGATCCCCTCTCGGCCTTCGCCATCTGGCGGGGAGGCATCATCATTCACGGTGGCGTGCTGGCCGGCGCGCTTGCTCTTTACCTCTATTGCCGCGCCACCGGGATCAACGGCTGGAAGTACGCCGATGTGCTCACGCCAGGGTTAATTTTGGGCCAAGCCATCGGGCGCTGGGGCAATTTTTTTAACTCCGAGGCCTACGGGGCCCCCATTCTCCCCGACAGCAGATGGCCCTTGCGGGTGTACATCCCGCCCCAAGCCCGCGAGCCGCAATACAGCCAGTTTGAGTTTTTTCACCCCATCTTTTTCTACGAAAGCGTCCTCAACCTGGTTCTGTTTGCCCTCTTGATGGGGATGTTCTGGCGCTTTCCCAAACTCAAAGATGGCACCTGGGTTTGGACCTATGTCGTCGGCTACAGCTTAATTCGCATCCCCTATGAAATCTTGCGCGTCTCGGCGGTGGCCTATCTGCCGGGAACCTCCATCAAGGCTGCCTATGTGGCCAGCGCTGTAGGCCTAGTGCTTGGGATTGGCATGCTGATCTACATGTACCGGCTGCGCTTCGACCCCGATTTGGAGCAATTGGCCGCTTGGCTGGCCGAACGAGCAGGGCTGGAGCTGGGAACAGCCGCAGATCTTGTGCAGCGGGCTTGGGCCATCCAGCAAAAGCACCGCCGCGCCGACTTGCTGGATCGCGTTACTCTGGCCATGCCCCACTTTCCAAGCACCCTTGCCCCCCATCTCTCGCTGGGCCAACGGGAGCTGTTGATACGGCAACTGTTCTGCCGTCTGGAAGGCCGGG
>NZ_JANSJB010000144.1:2188-3776 GCF_047462355.1 Synechococcus sp. H55.9
CACCCTTGCCCCCCATCTCTCGCTGGGCCAACGGGAGCTGTTGATACGGCAACTGTTCTGCCGTCTGGAAGGCCGGGGGCTTCCCCAGGCAAGTTAGCGCTGTCAATCCCAGCAAGCGCGAGTTAGGCTCTCTTCATAATAGAGAGGGGATCCAGGAATCCAAAGCAAAAGCACCTACAGGCTGCGGGCCAGCAAGCCCAACCCCGCTCCAGCCATCACCAACAGCCACGTGGGCTGCCGGAAGCGCAGCAGGGCGATCAAGGCCGCCCCACCGATCCCCAAGGCCATCAACGAGGCTGCTGTTGTTTCTTGTAGCAGCGCCTTTTGGGCCAGAGGCACTGTGGCTGCGGCAACCGCCCCCAGCGCGGTTGGGGTGATGGCTTGCAGGGATCCCTTCACCCAAGCGTTGCGCCGTATGCGCAGCAACAGCGGTGCTGCCAGCAAAATAAAGGCAAAAGAAGGGGCAAAGATCGCCACCGTCGCCGTCAGCGCCCCCAACACCCCCGCCACCTTGTAGCCGATGAAAGCTGCCGTCAGCACCACCGGGCCGGGGGTAAACTGCCCAATGGCCACCCCATCCAAAAACTCCGCTGGCGTCAACCAGCCCAACTGATCCACCACTTCGTCGGCGATGAAGGGAATGATCACCAACCCTCCCCCGAAGATGGCACTGCCCACCTTGAAAAAAAACAGCGTCAAAGGCCAGAAGTAAGTGCCAATGCGCTCCAGCCCCCAAAAGCTGCTCACGGCTAGGGTTTCTGGCGGAACCGCGGCCCCCACCGTCTGGGCCAACATCAACACCGGCCCCGGCAGCAGAGCTGGGATCCCTGGCAAAGGGCTCCTTGGCCCGTAGAGCACCAACCCCACCAGCGCCGCCAGCCCAAACAACACCAGGATGTTCACCCCTCTTAGCAGCAGAGCAAAAGCCGCCACCGCGATCAGCCCCCGGCTCCAGTCTTGCACCGCCTTGCGGCCCAGCTTCCAGCAAAAGGCCAAGACAATGGCGATTACCACCGGGGCCACCCCAAAAAATAGCCCCTCTAGCTGTGGCACCCCCTGAAAGCGAAAATAAAGCCAAGAAAAAATCACCTCGATCACAAAAGCCGGCGCGATGAAGCAAAAGCCCGCCAGCACCGCCCCCAACCAGCCTGCCCGCACATAGCCAACATAGATCCCCATCTGGGTAGAAGCCGGCCCCGGCAACAGTTCACACAGGCCCACCCCTTCGGCAAATTGCTCCTGGCTCATCCAGCCCCGCCGGATCACCGCCTCATCGTGTTGCATGGCAATGTGAGCTTGTGGGCCGCCAAACCCCAGGGATCCCAGCCGCAAGAACACCGCAGCAATTTCCTTTAGTCGCGTCGAAAGAGGGGGCAAGGGATCGGGCAGACCACTTGCCACCCCAGGAGACTGGCCGGGAGAGGACTGAGGAGACATCGCCAAGGCTTGGCACCCGCTTATCCTGGCATCCAATGGTTGGTTACGTCGATCCCTAACTCCCCTCTCCCTCAGGGAGAGGGGCCGGGGGTGAGGGTCGTTCCTCAGGGAGAGGGGCCGGGGGTGGTCGCGTGAGCGGCGCGGAGCGCTT
>NZ_JANSJB010000145.1:0-3649 GCF_047462355.1 Synechococcus sp. H55.9
CAACGCCTACTCCAACTCCGCCACCATCAGCCACTCCCTCTGCGGTGGCGACGCCTACTCGAACTCCGGCACCAACACCCACTCCCGCTCCGGTGGCGACGCCTACTCGAACTCCAGTACTGCCACCCACTCCCACTCCGGTGCCAACACCAACGCTTACCCCTATCCCTCGATTGACGCCGCTTGTTCCTCGTGCTCCTACCCCTACCCCAACTCCACCTCCGCCGCCCACCTCGACACCGGCCCCAGCAACACCAACGCCTGCGGCAGAGCTTGCCTTGAGCGGCCAGTGGCTCTACGAGGGAGGATCCTTTGTCTGGCAGGGATCCCTGTGTAAGGTTAATGTTGCAACCGGTATCCAGGAAACCGTCTCCATTCGTCAAGACGGCAACCAGATCAGCGTTTCCTCTCCCGGTTTTGCGGAGCGCAGTGGCCAGCTCATCCGCAACCAACTTTCTGTCAGCGGCAAGATAGGGGGCAGCGGTACCCCAACCATCACGTGGAGTGGCACTGTCAGCGCCGACGGGCGCTCCATTCGTGGCACGGCCACCTGTGGCAGCGCCAGCTTTGCCATCAGGCTCACTCGCCAGAGTTAAATACCCACGCCGCCACCTCGGTCACCGCCACCGCCGTTCTCCGGATCCTCCGGCTTCTGTTGCAAGGGAGGGAGAGGAGGAGGGGTGGCAAACGTTTCGCTCACCACCTGGAGGGTATATGGCCCTCGCCCAGGACTACCTGGCCCAGCGGTTGGGGAAGCATTTTGCGCCCAGTAACTTTGCACCTGGATCAAGTAGCAGCGGTCTTGCCGCACCGGGATCGTGAGCTGGGAGGTGGTAAAGTTGCCAGGAGCAGCATCATCGTTAACAAAAAGGACATTCCGATCCAAATTTCTACCGGTATCAAAGGCACCGATGACCAACAGCGGATCGAAAACCGGGCTGGTCAGCCGGATGGTAACTCCGGTAACGTTGGCTGCAGAAGGAAAGTAGAGAAATCCATCTGAGTAAAAGGTGAAGGTGCCAGGAGGCGGTGGAACTTCCCGGGCATTTTGAACCTCGCCAGCGCTATCGAAGTAGAACTCCAAAAGGCTATTCGGCCCCAAGGTTCCGCTGCGGCTATCTCCTTGGCGGCGCAGGCCAATTGATGCGAAAAACTCTGGGCTAAAGGCTTGCTCGCAAACATTGACCAGAGGCGGCACCGTCCCCCCACCCCCCCCACAGCCTGCCAGGAGGACAGTCGAGGCCAGAAGGCCCCAGAAAAACCGCACCTGGGATCCAGAAACCTTCAACGCTGACAATGACATAGACACTCCCCCGGCCACCGGATCGCTAACGTTCCTCTGGATCCAGATTAGGATGATTTGAGCAATTCGCACAAAATGAAGATCACTGACAGCCTTGCCCTACGTTCAGCACGGATGGCCTATCTCACTGCCCAGCTCGAGAAGGGCACGGCGGAACCATCGAGCCAGTCTTGTACCCATTTGCGGGAAGGGATCCGGAGCAAAGCCCTCTACTTGGGGTGAGCTAACCATAACCACTGCTGGCGTAGCGCTTCCTGGTGAGCAAGAAATGGGCCAGAGCTGCCACGCAGTCTCGATCCTCAAAAAGCAGGTCGCGCCGCTGTTGGATCTGCTGGGAGATTTGCTGCCGAAATTGGGGATCCGTTCCCAGTTGGACAGCCAACTCTTCGTAGCGCTGGAGGTCTTGGGCAATTAAGAGATCAAGGCCCATCCTTTTGAGAATGGCATAGGTGTGCCGGCCCCGCAGGAACCGGCCAGGGCAGGTCACTACAGGCAAGCCGGCAGCAACGGCTTCCAGGGTGGTGATCCCGCCCGACCAGCCGTAGGAATCCAGCATAATATCGGCGCAGCGGTTGAGATCCAAGTAGTCTTGATGATCCAGTTGGGGCAAGATCAAGCAGTGGTCTTCCGCAGAAAGGCCATAGGCGGAGAAAGTTCGGGAAAGACGCTGCCAAAAGTGTTGGGCAATGGCAGCATTGGGCAACGCCAAGAAGACAAATTGAGCGTTGGGCACTCGCTGGGCAATGGCGGCAAAAAGATAGTCATATTGGGGCAGATACTTGCCCAGGTATTGACAGGTAAGATAAACTACTGCGTCTTGGCGCAGGCCAAAATCCCCACGATGACGCTTTTGCTGAGGTAAAACGGGCTTTTCAAAACAAGTACCCAGGCGGGGCAGCCGAATTAGGGTTTCGCTGTAGTGAGCCTGCCCATCTTCGGGCTCCATCAGGTCGCTGGAGAGGAAGTAGTCGATGGTTGAAAGTCCAGAAGTTACAGGATGAGCCCAGGTGGAGCATTGCACTGGGGCTAGCCGCAGAGATGCCAGTTGCAAAATTAGGGGAGAAAGGCCAATTTCCAGATACACCAAAACATCGAGCTGATCCTGCAGAATTTGACGGGCGGCGTCTTCAAAGCCAGTGGGAATGTGGCGAAATACATCCGCATACTGGCGATATTGCTCTGTCATGAAGTCGGTTCTGGGATCCAAATGGTAGGCAAACACCAGAAAAGGCCACTGGGAGCTCGCCTTTAAGTACTTCACCCACCCTAAAGAAAGACGGCTGTAGGAGCAGGCGCGCATCGAGGCCGAGACAAAGCCAACGCGAATGGGATCCCCTGGTTGCCGGGGAAGAGAGTGCCAATTGGGGTAGCAAGATTTCACGATGCGCTGCACAAACTGAGCGTATTTTTTCTGCAGCTCCAGGTCGTCGCAGCCCTGGTACTGCAGATGGTGGGGCGTTCCCCAGCTTGACCCTAAAAAGGCAAGCCGCCGCTGCTCTTGGGTGTCCAAGGGCGTCTCCTCAATGAGGCGATCCAGGTGTTCTACAAAGCGAGAGCGAAATCTATGCAGCTCTTCCTCATCCTGATAGAGGGCGGGCAAATAGAGATGGTAAAGCCAGCGAGCTACCACCAAATTGGGATCCAAAGTCCACGCCTTTTCCAGGTGAGCCAGAGCCGCGCTGTGTTCCCCTTGCTCACGATGGGCCATTCCCAGATAAAAATGCACCTCAGCCCAAGGGATCCCTGCTGCCGGATCTGGATTTTCTAACAAGGAGCTAAGCAAAGGGATCGCCTCTTGATGGCGGCGTAGGTTAACAAGAATCTTGCCGGCTTGCAAAGCAGAAAGGTAAGCCTTGGGATCGAGGCTCAGGCTCTGCCAATAGCAAGATAGCGCCTTTTCCAGTTGCCCCAAAGATTCATAGACAACGCCCAGGTTGTGATGATAGAGGGCTACGCAGGGATTGAGCGCAATGGCCTCGGTAATCAAAGCAGCCGCCCATTCCCGCTCTCCCTTGGCCTGGGCCACCGTCCCCAGCAGGTGCAGGGCATCAGCTTGATCCGGAAACTCCGCCAGAATTTCTAAGTAGATGGCTTCTGCGGTTTGCAAGTCGCCAGACTGCTGGGCCTGGATCCCGGCCAGAAGCTTACCCGTGGGGGTGAGATCCGACATCGACAACGAGGGAAGCTGGAGATCTTCCCCCACTATAGGCGCTTCAGCCCCCTGAGGCTCATGTTGTCAAAAGCACACAAAAACGGTATCAGCGGCTCTGCGAGCGCCTCGCCAAATCCCGCAAAGGCCGATTCTTTCGTTGACCCGCTCGATGCCTTGCGCCACAAGGCTTTCAG
>NZ_JANSJB010000146.1:0-3639 GCF_047462355.1 Synechococcus sp. H55.9
CGCGTCGGAGAGGGGATGGGCCTGGCCATCAAGGTACAGGATGGGGCCGCGCGGGCCAAATATGCCTTGGCTTTGCACCTGCTGCAGCGCATGGGCTGGATCCAACCTGCCGCTGCCGAAATGCTAGGGGAGCGCTTCCTCGCCGTCGGCCCTTACACCCGCCTGGAGGTGGAAGGGGAGCTGCGCATGCCCTGAGCAATTCAACCGGGGCTGAGTCTTGCATCTCATTCCCTGGCAGTGCTACCTTGTCAAAAAATTGGAAGAAAAATGTTTGAGGGGTCTTTCAAAGCTCTTGACGGCGAGCTGGCCAGCTTGGTTGAGCTAACTAAGAAAGTGACGAAAGCGGTAGGCAGTGCCCAAGCTGCTAGCAGAAGGGGAGATCTCCAAGCAGTAAACCGCCAGGTAGAAAGCTGTGGCTCTGCCCTCAACAAAGCTCTCTCCCAAGTGGAGCTGGTGAGGCGAGCTCTTGAACAAGCCCAGCAAGCTTTGTCCACCTCCTCCCTCGAAGACCTGGCCCGCGAAGTGGGGGAACGGGTAGACCAGCCCTGGCTTCCTACCGAGAATCCCAACATTTTTGTGGCCTTTCCTGCCTTAGTGCACTTTGCCAGAGAGGGGGTACGTATCGACCGCAAGATTTTCCGATCCCAGCGGCCCAGTGCTATTGCTGAGGCGATCAAGCGAGCAAGAGCCGCCAAGAGCAAAGAGACTGATCCCCAGGCTGTCCTTCAGCTCATTTGGAAGGCAGCAAGAATTGCGTCAGGCTACCTGAGAAAGCGTGTGGAGCAACTGCCTAACTCCATAAGTGTAGCTGCGCGAGATGTCTTCGATGTTCTCCACCTCAATAACTCAGACTACACAGAAGCAGAATTTACGCGACATCTTTACCTTCTAGATCGAAACCCAATCAACAATGTGGATGGCTATCGCTTGATCTTCTCTGCATCTACAGGCACGCGCTCAGGTCGCTGCTATCGCATTCGCGATGAACGCGGTGAGGAACATATTTACTATCTTTTGGAGTTTGAGCGTCTATGAGTGGGGAAACCCAGAGTCGTCCACAGCTTGATTTATGGCTGCGTTGTCTTGAGAAAGACTACCTGGGATCCTTCATCCCTGCGGGTGGTGCAACCGTCAAGCTAGCTGTCGTCCCAAAAGATTCCTACTCCCGCCTTTACAAATCTCTTCGGGAAAAGCTATCTCTTTCTTCTTTTCGGCTTTTTGATCTAAGCGAAGAGTGCATCAATCTACATTCAATTGAGAATTTTTGGTTTGCCCTTGCTCAGAAGGTAAACTGGGAATCTTTTGCCAGAGAACTGCGCTATAGCATTCTCAGAAAAATTGAATATTCCCCCAGCTCAGAACTTCAAGACTGCACTTTAGAGGAACTGGCAGAGCTTTACCAGGTTGAGGCCCGCGAGATCAACATACAGTTCCAGCGAGAAATTAAGAAGCTGATTTTTCAGGACTACTCTCTGGCTCTCGACTTTCGCAAGGCTATTTCCCGTCTTATCTACGAGCCTCTCCAAAGTCCAGGCACTCTAGAAGGTTTGTGCCTTGCGGTTCAGGAGTGGCTCAAAGGCACACTGAAATCTATTAGTCAAGTGCGTGGGGCAGCTATTTTTCGAAGGATTGATAGGACAAATTCTCGAGAGATCCTACTTTCTTTTCTGAGGCTTTTCACGCGCCAGCTCGGTTGCACAGCAATTCTTGTCAGTCTATTTCATTACTACGAGCGAAGAGAAAATGGACGTCCAATCTTCACTCGTAGGCAAATTATTGAGCTTTACGAAACCTTGCGAGAGTTTATCGATGCAGAGAGTAAGCTTGAGAAAACAGCTCTAATCTTCATGGCTCCTCCAGAGTTCATTGAATCAGAACTTTTGTCCTACCATAAGTACCGGGCCTTGCAAACTCGAATTGAGAACGAGGTATATTCTCCCGATCATCCCAATCCTTGTACAACTATGGTTCAACTTCAATGAGCGCATCACTTGTAGCCCGACGAGCGATTGAAGCGCTGCGAAACGGTGTTCCCAATCCATTTGCGGTTGCAGAACTTGGCTCTTGGCAACAAGAGGTCGAAGAGAAGTTTTGGGAATTATGCAACGCCCCCAGCTTAGAGCCTGGGGGGATGCTCGTGAAGGGGGACTTTGGAACTGGTAAGTCTCATCTTCTACTAACTCTGCAGGAAAAAGCAAAGAAGCAGGGTTTTGCCACCTCGTTGGTCGTCATCTCTAAAGAGCTGCCTCTTGGCAATCCTAGTCGCCTAATTCCCCGCATTCTTGCCGAAATCGAACTCCCTGACATGGCTGAGCGCGGGCTCCAAGGCATTGCAGGTCGTCTGCAGTACAAACAGCCTTCTTTCCAGGAGTTCCAGCTTTGGGTTAACCAATGGCGATTTGGAGAGGGCTGGTGGCCGTCTACTCTAGCTTTACACCAAAGGCTAGAGGGTGACGATGAGAGACTAGATGCTATTGTCCGCTTTTGGGCCGGTGAACCCACCCTGAGGCTCTCAGAGGTGCGGCAGAGACTTCGGGATCACGGTCTGGCAGGGGCTCACTCCGTCGGCAAGCTACCTCCTGCGGAAAGTCTGCACTGGCAGCGCCTGGCTTTTTCTGCTCAGCTATGTCGGGCCATAGGGCTCAGGGGCTTGGTGGTTTTGGTGGATGAGATCGAGCTGATTGCACAGTACAGCATCCTGCAACGGGTCAAGTCCTACCGCGTTCTTGGCCACTTGTTTGGCAAGGAAACTTTACCTGAAGAACTAAAAGCAGCTCCGCTGATTCTAGTGGGAGCAGTAACCCGCGACTTTGAGCAGTCTATCTTGCAGGAAAAAGGGGATTGGGAGAAGGCACCTGAGATGGCGCGCCAGAAGCATGTTTCTGAAGAAGCTGTAAAGGCCGGCATGGAGGCCATTCGGCGGGCTATCCCCCTCCGCTCCTGTTCGGAAGCTCAGGAGGCCATTCAAGCGATGTTGCGCAAGGTGGCGGATCTCTACCAGAAGGCCTACCCTGATTGGGTACGGCCATCACTGCCCGAGATTCCTCCTCTTTACAGCACAACTACCGTGCGGTCAATTATTCGTCGCTGGATTACTGAGTGGGATGTGCGCCGGTACTACAACCCCACCGATAAAGTTCAGATTGAGGAAGACGAAGCGACTGGACACACCCCTACGGAAGAGATCCAAGAACTGGAAGAAGAAGCTTAAGCAAGCCTAGGTGCTCCTCAAAGTTGTCTGAGTTTAGCTTAATCGGCGGGAAGCTCCGCACTGTATTGGTGAATTGTGTTGACTCAAGAGCCAATCAGTGTCGGGATGAAAGCCGTTCGTGCTTCAGTTGAAGAGATTGAGTTAAATCTCTGCAGAGCTTCCCTGACTGGTTTCCGCCGTGGGTCGCACGGTGGCAGCACGCTGAGACTTCTGTGCAAACAAGTCTGGGAAGCGTGAAGCCCGTACGCTATCTGTTCGCGCAGTGTGGCGTAAGCCATGTTGTGTTTACTCAACGAAGAGGAGTGTCGGGAGTCGTTCACCACCTAGCTCGCAGCGACTGCTCAACGCTGGAAGGGATTTTGGTAGGGGTTGGGGCCTTGGCCCTTGTTGCGGTACTTGGGATTGATGGTCAAGGTGCCGGAGCCCAG
>NZ_JANSJB010000147.1:0-3614 GCF_047462355.1 Synechococcus sp. H55.9
TTGGCTCGGAGATTTTTATAAGAGACAGGTCGTTGTTGATGCCGGAGTAACTGTGACGGTGATGGTTGCTTGGTTGGAAATCAGACCTTGCGCATCCTTTACTGTGTATTGAATTGGAGTTGCAGCACCCGTGAAAGAGAAATCCGGAGTAAAAGTAACTTCCCCAGTAGTTAGGTTGACAGTGTATGTGCCTTCTCCGGGAACTGTCAGATTGGTTTGCTGTCCAGGAGAGCTTGGATCTAGGTCAATGGTACTGGGATCCAAATTAAAGACATACCCTACATCATTAGACAGAATCGTGATGGTGACTGGTGTATTTTGGGGAGTTGTAGCAGCGTCATTGTTGGCAAGAGGGTTGTAAGCCACAATTCCCCCCCCTGCCGTCATATCCCAGCCACCATTGTTAGGGCTAGTATCAGTTGTATTGGTTGGAAACGTTGGGAAATTTGCAATTGAGCCGGTCACATCATTGCCAACCACTGAGTAGCCGTAGAATGTCTGACTGGGAGATATACCCAGAACCTGGTAGCTGACAAAAACACCCGCCAGCTTTTGATTTGTTACAGTAGCTGTAATATTTGTATTTAGGTTTTTGCTTCCACATTGATCATTGTGAACATTTGTGGTGTTAATGATTGTGCCTGGCGACCAAATACCGGCTCCAACCGAAATAACTGATCCGTAAACGTAATTTATGGGGTTGGGATCAAGCTTGGTGATAGCAGCAATCTTGAATAGATCGTTTCCACCTCTATCTAAGAGAAGGAAGCCAATTTTATCTAGGCCAGCAGAAGGGGCAGTTATGCCGCCTGGGGTAATGAAATCTACCCTCTCTATATTATTGAGGTTAACACTACCTTTATTCGTAAAGATATTATCTGTGCCCGCTTTGATAACTGGATTTAGGGGATCAATTAGTAGGGCATCTTCCATAGTTGTGATCCCTAGACTGCTAGGCGTGTCGGGAGGGACGACCCAGACAACGTTGCAAGATCCTGTTGCGTTTGCGTTATCAACTCTTCTTAAAATAACTTGGTTAGTTGCGCCGATGAGAGAAAGCTTGTTAGTGCCTACTTGGATGTTTGTTAAAAGAAAGTTGGCATCCAGAGTGGGCGTGGCACCAACCTGTAAGGTATGGTGGTAACGATGCTCCACTGAGCCTTCCACAAAAATTGTGGGGGTAGTAATGGAGCTGGTCGCAGCCTCTAGAACCCAATCTGCATCGTATCCAGCATAACCTGTAAGGTTGGTAGAAGCGGCAATATCAGCTCCTATTAGATGAGCTAGCTGCTTGATGAGAAGCTCTCCCTCTAAGCCAGATGCCACTTCGCAGCCATAGATCAAGATCTCTGCATCATCAGCCAGGCTAGATTTCCACTGCGAGAGCAAGCTTGCATACTCGGATAGGTTTTCTAGGCTGAGAAGGCTTTTGCCCAACTGTATTGAGCCCGCCTGCCCGTGAGATAGAATGTGCAAAGCTCTAACACCTTTTCGACCTCGCAGCGCCTCGGCGATCTGCTGGATCCCGTCTTTGTTAGGATCCAAAAGAATAATCTCTGTTCCAGGTCGGATCCCTGCTAGCAAGATCGACAGATCGGGCAAAGCTTGGTCGATAAAGACCAGCTCATCTTGAGCAGAGTGTTGCAGAAGTATATTCCCTGATGTAGCGGAGTCGGCATTCCCCACTCTCAAAAGCAAAATGAGCAAAGCTGTGGAAACGGATCCCAAAGTACGGCTGAGAATCTGCAGTAGCCCGGCGGGTTGCTTAGAGTTGGGCGGAGACGGTCTTGAGGTCAACATCTAACACTCCTCGCTTTTTCAGGGAATGTCTTCAAAAAAGAAAGAAACAGGACTCAATTCCAAGCGAAGCAGCTACAAATTGTCCACTCTCACTGTAACTGGGTTACTGAATACTAAGGTTCCAGATGATAGACGGACTGAAGCTCTATTGGTGATGACGATGGGTAGGGTAGGAGCCTCAGGAGAAGGTGTTGCTGCCGGCAAAGGAGTTCCGGGAGCAAGAGGAGAAGCTGGTGGCCGAGTTGCCGGCGGTTCAATGGGCACTGGAGGCGGAGTAGGCACCGGGATCCGCAGCCGACAGGGTTGATCGGATTGATTGCCTTCCGGGGCATAGCAAACTCGAATCAGATCCTCTACAAAACGCAGTCCATTAAAACTCAGCCGATCCGCTTGCTGAATGATATCGCCAATAATTTCCTCTAGGTTACGGGCAGTTCTGGAAAGGGGCACACTGATCAACAAAATGTTCTCCAAATCCCTAAGCTCGGGGGGGGCCAAGTTCGAGAAGGGCACTCGCTCCCGTTCCCGCAGCAAGATGCGATAGAGAGCCTCGCTCCAAGGAGAGACATCGACGGCTGCACTGAAAACAAATCCCCGCAGCGGTGTAGGCTGGCTGGCCTGCCGTCCCTGCCCAACGAGGTTCGATTGCACCGAAACCAATTTCCCCGGCGGCTGCGTGATCGAGCCAGAAAAGGGAATCGTAAAGCGCAAGTTGCTATCCAGGGTGGCAGTGGCCAAGGGGGGAAACAAAATCTCTCCCCGTGAGCTCAAGCCGACTAGCTGAACTGAGTTGCCTGCCGAAAAGACTGGCCCGCCTGCACAAAGAGTAGCCGTGGATCCCGGGCCACAAAGCTGACCAAAGGGATCAACGACTAGCCCCAGGATGGCAGCCGCGGAGCCGGCAGCGGGATCCCTTGTCGGCAACCCCGCCCCAGCAGGATTGCCAGAGCCGCCACTACCGCAACTTTTCAGCAAAACAGTGAGGGAGCCTGTAACCACAGCAGCCAGGACAAGCGCAGCCGGTCGCCAAAATCTGCTGGATGTGCCCAGTCGTCGAAACATATGCCTATGCCTCGCTCTCAATTGCGGATGTTGTTGGTTTGCAGAAGGGCTCTAGCGGGATCC
Organism: Synechococcus sp. H55.9; assembly: GCF_047462355.1. Classification (NCBI taxonomy): domain Bacteria; kingdom Bacillati; phylum Cyanobacteriota; class Cyanophyceae; order Synechococcales; family Synechococcaceae; genus Synechococcus; species Synechococcus sp. H55.9. The sequence continues at coordinate 2,926 of NZ_JANSJB010000147.1, forward strand.
CACCGTGAGAACGGCGTCGCTAAAGGATGTCACAAAACGGCTTCCCTCTCTTTCGACCCGCAGTTCGCCGCTGAGAAGATAAGAGCCAGCAGGTAGGGGAACATTACTTTGTACCCGCACCTGCAGGCGGTGCTCTCCAATAGCAGCAGGGAATAGATTGGCAAAGGGAGCTTCCAGAGCCTCGGCAAACCGCGCCAGCACAAACGTGCCTTCTGTGGCCGCCGCCAGTCGCTGGAGCTCCAGCAGGTTTAAGTCAACGCCCAGCCCAACTACATACACGGTCAGCTTCTGCCCCCGCTCTTGGGCCAGAGTTGTGAGCTCCCGAATGGTCTGGTCAATGGAGCGGGTGCTCTCGTTGTCGATGCCGTCGGTAAACACCACCAGGCGGCGGTTGAAGGTCTCATTGGGGCGAAAGTCACTTAAGAAACGCCCGGCTTCCACCGTGGCGTCATACAAGGCGGTGTTCCCACCGGGATTTGCCCGCAATACCCCTCGCCTAAGCAGTTGCTTGTCGCTGGTGAAGTCTTGCAGCAGTTGGGCCGTGCGTAAAGGCTGGCCGAGAGCCGTAGCGCCAAAACCGGCCCCTCGGTTATCAAAACGGAGCACCGCCCCCAGATCCAAGGGTGTGGTGCGAAATTGATCCAAAAGCCCAAAAACAGCTAAGAAGCGACGGGACTGGGGATCCAAAA
>NZ_JANSJB010000148.1:0-1456 GCF_047462355.1 Synechococcus sp. H55.9
GGGCAGAAGAAGAGACAAAAGCTCTGCTGCCAAGCGGGTGAGGAAACCCCACCCGCCTACGCGGTGGGGTAGTTCATAAATGCTCTGCCCGGCTGTGGAGGGCCTTGCCTGCCGCTTCAGGATTAGCCCGCCGTTACCGATACATCTTCGATGCGCAGAGCCGGAAAGGCCGTGGTGCCGTTGAAAACAGTTACCTCTTGTGAGATGGCGGAGATATTGCGCAAACAATCGTAGAGGTTGCCGGCAATGGTGGTCTCCAGGATGGGGCGCTTCTCGCCACCTTTGACCAAAAAGCCCCCCTTCACCACTCCGGAAAAATCGCCGGTGATCGGGTTGCTGCTGCCGGAAAGCCGCGTGACGATAATGCCCCGCTCCATCGCATACAGCTCAGACAAAGGGGTTGTCCCCGGGGCCACGCTCAGACAGGCCGGCCCCACGCCCGGCAAGCTGCCCGCCCCCCCTGTGGCATGGCCGTTGGAGGGAACGCCGGCAGCCCGGCCTTCGTAGCTGTTGTACATGAAGTTGCAGAGGATCCCTTCGTGGATCAGGGGGGTAATTTGGCGTGGCATCCCCTCGCGGTCGAAGGGCTCGATGGGGTGGCCGGGCAAGCCCAGCCCCTCGGAAACCAAGGTCAACAGGGGGCTGGCGATCAGGGATCCCATCTTCTGCGCCAGGGGGCTTTTGCCCTTGCGCACCGCGTCCGCCCCCAGCACAAAGAGGAGGTCTCCCAGAAACTCCTCCACCACATCCGGCGGCAGGACGATGGAACCGCGAAAACTCTCCCCCTCCCTAGCCCCTAGGGCCCCCACACACTTTTGCACAAAGCGCTCAAAAGCCCGCTCCAGCGCCGGCAGCAGCTCCGCCCGCTTCTGCACACTGTCGCCGTCGTAGGCAAAGCTGCCCACCTCGTCCCCATCGATGGCCATGCCAAACAGGGATCCGCCCGCCTCGACGCTGTGGTAGTTGGCGCGGATGCCGGTGGAAGAAGCAATGGCCACGGTATCCTCTTCCACGCTGAGGGAGCCGCTGTCGATGGTGATGCGGGGATCTTTGGATCGCACCCACTCCACCAGTTGGGATCCCAGTTGCGTCAGCTCGGCAGCATCCAGTTCCAGCAGGCCTGGGTCGAGGGCAAAGGGCACCTGGGGCAGAGGCTGGGGATCCGGCAGGCCGTTGAGGGGATCCGCCGGCGAAGCCTTGGCCATGGCCACCGCCTCAGCCGCTGTCTCGGCCAGCTCTTCCGGGCGGTTGGAAGTGGCAAAGCCCAGCCTGCCGCCGCAGAAAACCCGGATGCCGAACAGGGTCTCGCTGCTGCTACGGGCCAGGTTGAGGTCATTTTTCTCAAAAGTTACTTCCGTCTCACGGCCTGAGTTGGCAAACACCTCTGCTTGGTCGGCCCCGGCAGCCAAGGCCTTTTGCACACCCTGTTCGCAAAGATCCAGCAGGTTTTCAGGAG
>NZ_JANSJB010000148.1:1556-3572 GCF_047462355.1 Synechococcus sp. H55.9
CACCTCTGCTTGGTCGGCCCCGGCAGCCAAGGCCTTTTGCACACCCTGTTCGCAAAGATCCAGCAGGTTTTCAGGAGCAATGACGGAGCCGGCCATAGAACTTGAGAGCTGCAAGAGAACAGTTCTATTATCGACCCTGCTGCCAAGACCTGCCCCAACAGCAGGGGGCAGATGATCTCAACTGGTCACTTGGGCTTGGGATCCGTTTGCCGGCAGCTTTGCGGATCCCTGGCGCATCAGGGCTGCTCCAGCGGCTGATCCGAGAACAGCAAGGGGGCAATGTTGGCGGCTTGGTTGAGTGGGATCTCGTCGTGGATGGGGTACTGATAAAACTGATCCAGCCGCTGACACAAACCTTCTGGGGTCAAAGCCTGTACATTGGAGCTGATGATGTAACTCTGGGCAGGAGAGGCCCGAAACGCCTGAAAGGCTTTGCGACAAAACGCCTGCTTGGCCTCAGGATCCGCCTGGCGCCACTCCGGCCCTGTGAGTTTGCCAGAGAGTGCCGGCTCAGTTGCCGCCCAAGCGCTGGACGCGACCAGGGGCAGTCCCGTTGCCCAAACCAGCCAGGCCAGGAGGAGCAGCAATACCTGCTGCCAAGAGAACCCAAGCCGTTGCTTGTGCTGCACCATAGGTGGATATGCTGAGGGAAGGAGCTTGGAATGCCGAAGCATCCCTAGCGATCCTATCGCCCTCGGTCTCCCCCATCCAGCCGAGGACAGCCCTGGAGCAAGGTTGGCAAGCAGCTCTATGGCTCGCAGCAAACCCCGCCAAAAACAGCGCTTTCCCCATCTGCTGGGCTCCAAGTGGACTTCTGTCCAGCCTGTGATGGGTTGGCGACATTTTCAGGTCGCTGCCCGCCAAGAGGGGCAAGGGGGGCTGGTGTTTGCCGAGCTGAGGGCCGTCTGCGATCCCCAGGTGCGCCTCTGGGTCAACGCCGCCACCCTCAAAAACCGGGATCTCTGGCAGCCGGGCTGGACGCCGCTGGAAGACGGGATCCCCTGCGGATCTGGCGGATCGTCTCTCTCTAGAGACTCAGGGATCCCCGGATCCCTCTAGCGCTGTATTCTTCTAGCTACAAGACTTTTGAGGAGAAAACGATGCCCAGGTGTGATGTCTGTGGGAAAGAGCTCGGCTACGGCGACTATCAATGGGCCAAGCGCTGTACCAATCCCTACGGGAAATCCCACCTTATCTGCTTCGACTGCTACAGCGGTTCTTCCTGTCCCATCTGCTCCTCCCCTCTCGAGTCGGCAGAATAGAAAGAAGTCGTTCTCAACAGCCGCTTTTCCTCTCCCGGTGAGCCAAGCTCTTGGAAGGAAGTTGGCAAAAGTCTCGCTGGTGTTCCCAAGGGAGCCGCAACAGTGCGCATTGGCCAGGGCTATGACATCCACCGCCTCGTAGAAGGGCGCCCCCTGATCCTAGGCGGGATCCGGATCCCTTACGAAAAGGGTCTGTTGGGCCACAGCGACGCCGACGTGCTCACCCACGCCATCATGGACGCCCTCCTAGGAGCCGCCGCCCTGCGGGACATTGGCTACTACTTTCCCCCGGAAGAGGAGCGCTGGAAAGGGGCAGACAGCATTCTCCTCTTGCAGCAGGTGGTGCAGTTGGTAAGCCAAGAGGGCTGGCGCATTGCCAACGTCGATAGCGTCGTGGTGGCAGAGCAGCCCAAGCTCAAGCCCCACATCCCCGCCATGCAGGCCCGCCTGGCCGAGGCCATGCAACTATCGCCCAAACAAGTAGGCGTGAAGGCCACCACCAACGAAAAACTCGGCCCCGTCGGCCAGGGAGAGGCCATGGCTGCCTTTGCCGTCGCCCTGCTGGTGGAACGCTGAGCCGCCGGCTTGCGGAAAGCACCTGGCCGTTGCCCTGCCCAAGCTGCCAAACTGGCAAGCAATCGCTCCCTCAAAAAACCAATTGGCCCCCATTGTCGTGAAACCCCCTGCCGCCTCGATCCCAGCTCCCCTCTCCCTCAGGGAGAGGGGCCGGGGGTGAGGGCCCCCGGGAGCGGGG
>NZ_JANSJB010000149.1:0-3274 GCF_047462355.1 Synechococcus sp. H55.9
GACTCTCTAGGAGATGAGCTTGTAGAACTGTGGCCACTTCGAAAAACAGATCCAGGTAGCCGTCATCCCATAGCCGAATAAGGAGTTCGGTTAGGAGCGACTCCTGGGTAATGTCTAGGGTCTCCTCATCTCCCAAGCTGGCCAAATGCTCCACCAGGGCCTGCCCGTAGAAGCCGACGGCCAGCTCGTCTTGAGCTTGCAAGGCCCGCAACAGCAGAACTTGGGTGTTATCCCGCCGGCGTGGATCCAACTCAAAAGCCATCTCCCGCAGTTTTAGGCAGATCCGCAGACGCTGCTGGGGATCCTGGGTGGGCGTATTTTCCAGACGGCCTGCCAAAGACAGCAATAGCTCTATCACCTTCTCCGATGGCAGGATCCCGGCCTTGACCAGCGACGTGTAGACCTGGTAGGCAAGGTCTAGGCGGCCCGAAATCAAAACTTGCTCCAGCGCCGCAAGGGTAGTCGCTACCCGGTCAGCTGGGAAAGCTTCTTCAGACGGCGAAGGCACCCCAAGGTCAAAGAGGCCCAACAAGAACTCTCGCCATGCCTCTGGATCTTGCCGTGGGTAGAAAGCCGCCAGCCATTCTGCAAAGACAGCCGGCGATTGCTGCAGCAGTTGCTTGCCTTCCAGGATCCGAGCTTGTAGGGCGAGGTTCATGGGCCGAAAGGAGAGCGCTGGTTTTAATCTGCCATGCAGAGGCCCGCTCGGCCAAACTACGGAACCTTTCTGGATCTGCCCCCCCCAAAGATCCGCAATTTTGCTTGGGGACAGGCTGTTATGAATGGCCCTCAGGCTGGGTAGGTTAAGACTGGCAGGTAACCTGCACAAGTAACTCTCTAGTAACCAAGGATCGAGGACCATGAGCGCGAAGTCTCGTCAGTCTCTGTTGCGGGCCAAGCTGGCTCAGCAACTTTTCTCCCAAGCCAAGGGCTTCACCCTGATCGAACTGCTGGTGGTGATCGTGATTGTGGGCGTGCTGTCTGCAGTGGCAGTTCCCCAATTCCTGAACCAAGTGCGCCGCTCCCGCACGGCCGAGGCTCAGGCGGCTCTTACTGCAGTAGGTCGCGGTTCTGAGGTCTATCGCCTGGATGTTGGCGTGTATCCGAACGACTACACCAGAATCAAGTTTGGTTGTCCTAGTAGTACCGGTGCGGACTCCTGCGGCGCCAAAGGTGACAAATTCATGAACGACCCGTGGAGCGCTCCCAACTACGAGACGCCAGTAGCCAGTAATGTTCAGAGTACTTCACCTCAAGGGATGCGCTGGGACACCACTGCTGTCACAGGTGCAAGCCGCTATGTTACCGCTTCCGGCAGCCGAATTCAATGCACCATTGGCCTGGGATCCCAGGAGAAGGTTGTAACCAGCCTCTCTACCTTCGTAGGCAAGAGCTGCAACGTGTTTGACTAGTTTCTGCGGGTTCCACTGTTTGCTTTGCTCCCTTTGGGGAGCTTTTTTTAGTCCTCTGAAACAACCTGGGATTTTCAGGGGTTAAGTACAGTTGCTAGTAACTGAGAAGGATAGTAGATGCGGGTGAGGATACCCTCCTCTATCAAGCTCTGGTTAATCATGGAGTTGCTATAGAGTATGAACTTTTGGTAAAGAGCCACCATTTGATAGATATCTCGCGAGCAGTATGCATCCCTTGAGGCCAAGTGAAAGGGAACGCGAATGGGATTAGACTTTGAGCGCCACCAGTAGTCGGGAAAGTTGCCCAGTTGAGCGTACTTCTTGTAGTAGTTCTGGAAGCCGCAATTCAAGTAGTGCAAAACGGTTGGAGATGAGGTGACTAGGGTATGCTCCTCTGGAATGTCAAAACTATGTACGCTATTTGGCAAAATACTGGGATAAACTCGAGCTGCTGATTTTCCATTTTGATAGGCTAAAAAGTATTGAATCTTGCCAGAGATTCTCTCAAACTTAGTATAAAAGTTGGGATCTAAAACAGCAGGGTTTTGCTTGAACAGAGTAACTTCGCGAAAGTAATCTTCAATCTCAAACTTTTCGGGGGCTGCCTCGTAGTTTAAGAAGCGAACCTGAAGTATGTCGCTACCTAGCTGGTCAAACCAATCCAAGGTAAGTGCCTCGCCGAGATAGAAGAGCTCATCTCCATCAATGTGAATGATCCAATCCATGCCTTGCTCAAGGGCAATTTGTATAGCAGTTTCCACATTTAAAATCTGGCGGGCCATGACCTCGTAGCTGACATGAGGGCCATATTTTGCATAGAGGATATTGCCTAGCGCTTGCTGGACTTGCAAAGCTTCGTCGTTGGGAATAGCTGTTACGTCGGAGAATCTAAGCGCTATCTGAGCAGCAGGATCCTCCGGATCGTCAAAGAAGATATAGATGTGGGCGATCCCGATGGCGAGGTGGTAGCGAATGAAGGATTCCAAGCAAACTCCCGGATCCCGAACTGTGGTAACAATACAGACTTTGGCCATATTGAATTCGAGCCTTTAGGCAAGTTGCTTGGTTCCTAACCAAGTGTTGATGGTGAAGCGGCTATCGGCAAGGGCTTGACTGGGACTAAACACAGGCAGGATTTCGTGCAGGCAACTGCTAGGGAAGAAGACGATGCTGTTGTTAGTTGGAATCACCTCATCATAGGTTCCATGGAGAATTGGCGGATGGGGCTTCTGCCTTTGAGTATCGTAAATACGCAGCTCACCCCCTCGGTAGGGCTTGGGCTCTTTGTGAAAATAGTACACACAGCTTACCTGACGAAAGGCTGTCTGGGGATAGGAATTATCGGTATGGGGAGTAAAGTAGCAGCCATCATAGCTAGCAATCATCTCCATCTCGAAGATTTGGATATCGAAGTTCTCGATGCCTAGCTCCACAAAGATTTGAGGAGCCACCGCCGCAATCTTCTCCCTCAGCAGGGATCCATACTCTTGAAAGTAAGCATAATCTAGGCGTAGAGAGCGGCGAAACTTGAGAGACTCAGCCTCAGTGTTGCTTTGGCTATAGCTTCTCGCAGGGATAAACTTATCTTGATGAGCGATGGCATGCTGCAAGATGGCTTGATTAACTTCAGCCGGCAGGAAGTTATCCAGCTTAACGTACTTACAAGGATAGAAGCGGGCTGGCTCCGGCGGATCCGGCTGGGAAAACGTGAGGGATACTGGGTTGGCATTCAGCAACAAGCCTGGGGCTAGTTCTCGAATGTAAGCCAAATCTTGCTCAGTTAAAGCTCTGTGTTGGGGATCCCAGCTCAAGAGATGGATCCCTTGGCTGAGCTTGGGAAAAGCTTTTTGCAGATGAAAAGC
>NZ_JANSJB010000150.1:0-3261 GCF_047462355.1 Synechococcus sp. H55.9
GGGTGCGTGGACCTAGGTTCCCAGCGGAGAGCCGCCAGTAGGATCGGCGCTGCGATGTTTCACGACCCGGTTCGGGATGGATCGGGGTGGGTCCACCGCGCTCCTCACACACCCAGTGGTTGAAGGTCGTCCCTTCACCCCTCACGCGATTGTCCTTCTTGCTGCCTGCACCATCACCACGCTCCCGTCCCGGCCCCCTCGCCGCGACGGACGGAAGCCCTCGCCCCTGCGCACCGGTCGCCTCTACGGGTCACCCCGCCTCCAGCTCCGGCCGCTTATCCCGCTCATCTCGCGGGGGGCTTACCAGCCTTGCGCTGTGAGAGCAGTCGTCTTGCGGCGTGTTTCCCACTTAGATGCTTTCAGCGGTTCTCACTCCCGGACATAGCTACGGAGCTTGCAGGCCGCCCCACAACTCCTCCACCAGCGGTCCGTCCAGCCCGGTCCTCTCGTACTAGGGCCAGCCCCGCGCACTGCTCTACGCGCTCAGAGCGGATAGAGACCGAACTGTCTCACGACGTTCTGAACCCAGCTCGCGTGCCGCTTTCATGGGCGAACAGCCCAACCCTTGGGACCTACTCCAGCCCCAGGATGCGACGAGCCGACATCGAGGTGCCACGCTCCGCCGTCGATATGAACTCTTGGGCGGTCTGAGCCTGTTATCCCCGGGGTAGCTTTTATCCGTTAAGCCACAGCCCTTCCACCCGGTACTGTGGGATCACTACGGCCGACTTTCATCCCTGCTCGGCCTGTCTGCCTCGCAGTCAAGCGCCCTTCTGCCGTTGCACTCCACGGCGGATGACCATCCCGCCTGAGGGCGCCATTGCGCGCCTCCGTTACCCTTTAGGAGGCGACCGCCCCAGTCAAACTACCCGCCAGCCACCGTCCCAGCCTTCCGCCGGTGAGGGCAGCGCAGACCGAAGAGTGGTATTTCACCGTCGGCTCCAGCAGACCCGCAAGTCCGCCTTCTCCGCCTCCCACCTATCCTACGCATCCGCCTGCACGGCCCGATGGCAAGCTGTAGTAAAGCTCCACGGGGTCTTTTTGTCCCGCTCTGAGTTGGCCGCATCTTCACGGCCACTGCAATTTCACCGAGCCCCCGGTCGAGACAGTGCCCAGATCGTGATGCCTTTCGTGCGGGTCGGAACTTACCCGACAAGGAATTTCGCTACCTTAGGACTGTTATAGTTACAGCCGCCGTTTACCGGGGCTTCGGTTTGGAGCGTTCACCCCTCCCCTTAACCTTCCGGCACTGGGCAGGCATCACCCCCTATACGTCGCCTTCCGGCTTCAGCAGGGAGCTGTGGTTCTGGTATCCAGTCGCCCGGGCCTGGACCCTGCGGCTGCCTCGGGCTCCACCCGCCAGGGGCTTCACCCTACACGCAGCACCCCTTCTTCCGAAGGTACGGGGTCAATTTGCCGAGTTCCTTAACCGGGGGTCACTCGTCCACCTTGGTCTCCTCGACCTGTCTACCTGTGTCGGTTTGCGGTACGGGCGTGGGTGGTCTCCCGAGCCGGCCTTTCGTGGCTGCACAGGCGCCTCGCCATTGGCGGTTGGTTCCCCAACCCCCTTTCACTCACCTCTCGGTCAGCGCAGGACGGATTTCCTTCGCCCTGCTCCCTACCGGCTTGGACGGCGCTCGTCTCGCCGCGGCGACTACCCCTCAGCATCCGGCATTGGTCAAGCGACCACTCCACGGTACAGGACTATTCACCTGTTGTCCATCGGGTCTGGCCGTGGCCGTCCCCTTAGGCCCGACTACCCTGCCGCGGTGCATCCGTGCGGCAGAACCCTTTGACTTTCGGTGGCGATGATTGCCACATCGCTTCTCCGTTACTCATTCCGGCATTCGCACTCGTGCCCGCTCCAGTGCGGCTTCCGCCGTCCCTTCCCTGCGGTCACGACGCTCCCCTACCGTTGACCTCTCGGTCAACCCGCGGCTTCGGTGGGTCGCTTTGCCCCGTTACAGCCTCGGCGCAGCGCTGCTTGACCAGTGAGCTGTTACGCACTCTTTCAAGGATGGCTGCTTCTAAGCCAACCTCCTGGTTGTCTAAGCGGCGCCACAACCTTTCCCACTTAGCGACCACTGGGGGACCTTAGCCGGCGGTCTGGGTTGTTTCCCTCTCGACGACGGATATTCGCACCCGCCGTCTCACTCGCGGTGCACACACCCGGCATTCGCAGTTTGCCGTCGCTTGGTAAGCGGTGAAGCCCCCGCACAACAACAGTGCTCTACCTCCGGGTGTGCCATTGCCGCGGCTGTACCTCAATACATTTCGGGGAGAACCAGCTATCTCCGTGTTCGATTGGCATTTCACCCCTACCCACAGCTCATCCGAGCCTTTTGCAACAGACACCGGTGCGGCCCTCCACGTCCTGTTAGGGACGCTTCAGCCTGGCCATGGGTAGCTCACACGGTTTCGGGTCAATCCCCGGCGACGCTCGCCCTGTTCAGGCTCGCGTTCACTCCGGCTCCGGCTGGCTCTGCCTTAACCACGCCACCGAGGATTACTCGCCGGATCATACTCCAAAAGGCACGCGGTCACCGGTTGCCCGGCTCCCACGGCGTGGAAGCACACGATTTCAGGGTCTCTTTCACTCCCCTCACCGGGGTACTTTTCACCGTTCCCTCACGGTACTGTGCGCTATCGGTCACTGCGTGTAGCTTGCCTTGGACAGTGGTCTGCCCGGCTTCAGCCCGGGTTCTTCGTGCCCGGACCTACTCAGGAACGACCCCTCACGCTGAGGCGCACGCATACGCGACTCTCACGCTCTCTGGTGCAGGGTTCCACACTGCTTCTGCTGAACGCGGTCGCGTGAGGCCCATCGAGCAGGATGGGCGTGGGTCGTCCTCCAACCCCGTGCGCGCAACGGCTGCTCCCTTGGCACGCGCACGGTTTAGGCCTCACCCGGTTCGCTCGCCGCTACTACGGGTGTCGTTCACTCTTCCTCCGGCTACTGAGATGTTTCAGTTGGCCGGGTTCCCGCTCCGCGCATGCGGAGCGCTGCCAGATGGCAGCGGGTTGCCCCATTCGGAGACCTCCGGATCACAGCCTGCACGCGGCTCCCCGGAGCATATCGGTGCCGTGCCCCGTCCTTCCTCGGCACGCAGCGCCATGGCATCCATCGTGTGCTCATCATGTCTTCCGTCCGTCACGGCCAATGGGCCGAACGGCACCTGGTGCACGGGTGGACAACGCGCACCAGGGATGGTGATGATGCAGGTTCTCTCTCAACAATCGCGTGAGTTGTCAAGGTACGAC
>NZ_JANSJB010000151.1:0-1624 GCF_047462355.1 Synechococcus sp. H55.9
GCCTCCTAATGCATCCCGCTAACTTAAGCTACTCCTTGTCTGTGCGAAGGTCATCTAGAGGGGATCCATCACTACTTTCTGAGCCCGTACGCTCTGGCTCAAACTCTACAGTGATCCGCAATCTGACCCTGCCTTTCTCCCACTCCTTCTTACCCGGCACCAAGAGCTGACAGGTCAGGCCCTGATCAAACCACTTGGTTTCTTGCAGTAGCTTTTCTTCGGGTTTAGTGGCAAGAAGGCTACTGGCAATACTAATCAGGTTTTCCGGTGGGAGGATCCCCGAGGATCTCAAGGCTGCAATAAACAAGCGATTGAGCTCTTCCTTTTTGGCCAAATCCTCTTGGGCAGCTTTGACCAGGCTAGCAACCTTGAAAGTTTTCTCCCCTACAGAGAGGATCCCTTCTAAGTATTGCTGCAAGGGCAGGGACTTAGGCAACAAAACTTCACCTCCTCAAATAGTAGGGAGAAACAAACTGCTTTATCTCAGATCGTCAAGTATGCTGTCCAGCTCGGGGAAAATCTTACCTAAGTCAGAGATCTCATCACTCGGCTCACTTTCGCTCGCTGGCTGCTCGGAAGAACCTGCTGAGCTGTCAGCTAATTCACCGGTCGAAGAAGGTTTCAGTAAAGAAATCGAGGGCAAAAGTTCACGACCTAGGCCCATAGCCTGTAAGCATAGGTTAATCCCAGAAACGGCTTGGTTGTAGCTATCGATCTTTGCTTCTAGATCCCTTAGACGCTGTTGGTTTAAGGTAATTCTTTCTTCTGCTTCCTTTCTAAGTGTCGCTTCCATAAATTGCTTTGCTTCGGGATACTTTTGCAGAATTTCATCAGCCACTTCCTTAGCAATGGGCAAGAGCTGAGTCTTGAGGGTATTGTTGGTTTCTTGCCGGAAGTTAGAGCGTATTGTCTGGCTGACTTTGGGCTCAAAGTCAAGCTTCAGCAATTGCCGGATCCCCGGCTCCGCATCTCGAATAGCGGAAATATCGTAGGACTGAGATGTTTGCTTTAAAACTTCCCGGAACTGGTAAATGGAGAAAGTGCCCTCGTCATAGAAGCGAGGACTTTCTCTTAGATACCGATCGCACTCTTTTCGAGCGCCGCTGACTAATGCAGTGCAAACTTTTTCCTTAACCTCTAGTAGTTTTTTCTCTAGATCACCGTCGGATCCCAGTAGGCGAAACAACTGCTTGTAGTAGTCTGCACTGCGTACCCGATCGATAATCCGCCGGAAGGAGTTCTCCACAACTGTGGTGGCAGACTCGACCAGTATATCCTCTAGGTGATTCGATAGGTAGTAAAGGGCCTCAACCAGCACAGCCAAAAAGGGAGCTGTGGAGTTACGGTGGTGGATGCGAACAGCTTGGCTATAGGCACTATCTATTGAGAATGTGTCCAGAAGCTCATCCAGCCTACGCACCATCTTGGCCTGCAGCCTTCGGAAGTCATACTCAAACTCTTTATCCGTTCCGTCGATAATTTCACTAACCATAGTTTGAATGTGTTCATCAAACTCTTGACCAATCCTATTCAACTGCTGATTAATAAGCATTAACTCATGGGCAATCATGCTATCGACTTCTCTGGGTTGGCTGTCTAGGTCTCCATAAAGATCTAGGTAGGA
>NZ_JANSJB010000151.1:1724-3117 GCF_047462355.1 Synechococcus sp. H55.9
ATAGCGAGTAATCCCACTGAGAAATTCTTCTATGCCGCTATCTTTGATCATGTACTCAATCAAGGGCTTGCCCCACTCGCTTAGAATTCGAACGTAGTTATCGATAGGAGTCTCATAGCCGTGCACCGAAGGGCGGAAGGGGGATCCCACAAGCCTGCCTGAGGAGCTACAGTACTTGACAAATTCGCTAATAAATTGAGGTGTCTGCTCTCTGCCACCTAGCTCTTTTATACTTTCTGCAAAAATGGTATCCAGACCAAACCTTGTTTCTCGAGTCGTTTCCCTGATCTGCGAGCCGTAGAAGCCAAGCAGGGCACTAGTTTTAAATAGGCGGGCTTGACGAAACTGCTGGTCAATGATGGTCTCTAATCTCTGCCTTAGCTGGGAGTTGTACCAAGTTTCATCAATGCGGTTGAACACATAAAAAACTCGATCGCGAATACTTTCGCTACTTTGGATGTGCTCAATGAGTTCTGTTTCTTCTTTAGTCAGCTCACCTGTTGTAGCACACTTGAGGACACAGACAACTGCGGAAGTGTTTGGATCGGCAATTTTTTGATAGGTGCGCTCGGCATCCGCTTTAACCGGAGCATCAATTCCAGGGGTATCGACAATAACGTTTCCGTCTTCTAATAGAGGATGATGGCAGTAGTACTCAATCTTCCGCAGAACTGCACTATTGGCACCGCGCCGCGCAAAACTGGCCGCTTCTCTTAGGTTGCCAAGGTTAAGCTGTTCCATCGAAAATACTCTGTTTTCGGTTGGGTGAATTCTGGCGCGGTTTTGCTGGAAACCTTCAATTAATAAGCGCAGCGCATCTGCCTGCTTTGCTCGTTCCGACTTACTTTTGCCGCCCTCCTGCTGAACAATGGCCTCAGCCTGCTCTTTTAGGCGATTGAGGGTGACTTCCTCTAGGTTGTTGCCGCTGGGTAGGGCTAAGCCCAAGCGAGTGCAGAAGGCAGCCATCTGTTCCTGCACCTGCCGCTCGCTGAGGAAGGTGAGTACTACCCTCTCGGCGTCAGGCTCTGCATAGGAGATGTAGCACTCTGTCCCTGTGGCGTGTCCTTCAGCGCTATAGAGAAGCTCCCTTTCTAACAAGGCGTTGATCAGCATCGACTTGCCAGCGCTAAAAGCACCGGCAAAGACAATCTCAAAAGTTGGGGAAATAGCCTTGCTCAGTGAAGCCTGAACTCGGGTTGTATCTTGCTTTGCTGAGAGCGTGGGATCCTGCTGCCAAAGGTTTAGAATCGTTTCAACATGCTCCCGTAAGTTCTCACACTGAGGCAAGAGTTGCACAGCCATCTCGGGGACCTCCGCTAGGGCTGGGGAGATTATAACGCCCTCAGCCTCGGGCGTGAGATCCCTATACTACTTTTCTTCCGACGGGGCCCTA
>NZ_JANSJB010000152.1:0-3070 GCF_047462355.1 Synechococcus sp. H55.9
ACGCCAGTGCGGATTTCCTCGATGTAAAAGCCGTAGTGGTGCTTAAGCCAGTGGACGGAGCGCTTCAGGGTCATGCCAGAATCGGCCAGATCGTCCACCAACAACACATGGCTGCCCAGGTTGGCAGTGGTCATGGCCAGATCTCTTTGAGGAAAAACTTACGTTTCTGAGCGAGCAAGCTTGACCGCACAAGTCTAGTGGTTTACGCTGTAAGGAGAAGCCATGAGAACTGTGTAGCCAAATGACAGAGAGCATTGCCAGGCATGACTACGTTAGTACCTCCTTTCAGAAAATCTATTTAGATCATTGCTTCCCTAATATGCGAGTTGGTAATGCGGATCAACGCTTCCCGTCTTACCTGCGCAGACATATTCCTCACCTTTGTTACGTGGATTGCCGCAATCCTTCAGTTAATTTTGTCAGTCGAGATGAAGCCCACATTCTCTACAACACTGCTCTCGAACTTAAAGGTAAATCTGCACTGGAAATCGGCTGCTGGCTAGGTTGGTCAACTGCTCACCTTGCAGCAGGTGGAGTTGTCCTTGACGTCGTGGATCCTGCCCTATTTGACCCAGTAGTCTATGAAAGTGTGGAGCAGTCCTTATGCCTAGCAGGAGTTCGCTCCAACGTTAACTTACATCCTGGCTATAGTCCAAAGAAAGTGGAAGAAATTGCCTTGCAAACTAACCGTCGCTGGTCTTTAATTTTTATTGATGGAAACTGTGAATCTCCTGCCCCCCTGCAGGATACTCGAGTAGTAGAAAGATATGCTGCTGAAGACTGCTTGGTTCTTTTTCACAATCTTGTTTTGCCAAGTGTAGCTGAAGGCTTAAACTACTTGAAGGATCGTGGTTGGAAAACAATGATCTATCAAACTATGCAGATTATGGGCGTAGCCTGGCGAGGTAATGTTCGACCAGTTGATCATATGCCAGATCCAAATGTGCACTGGACGTTACCTGAGCATCTCGGAGATTATTGCATTAGTGGGTTTGATCCTGTAATGCTCCAAGATTGGAAAACCGGTCTTCCAAAGGATGTCATGAACTCTATACAACGCGGGAGTTTAGCTTACTCATACAAAGGTATTCCTACAACTAAAAATCCTTTCGACATAGCTCTTTATCCTCTCTTGATTTGGCAAGTTAAGCCGAGAACGATCATTGAGATTGGCTCGTATTGTGGTGGAAGTGCTCTATGGTTGGGAGATATTTTGAGTAGTTTTGGCTTAGGTGCACACATCTACTCTATCGATGTAAATCGAGTCACGAGTTTATCTCATCCAAAAGTAACCTATCTTAGAGGAAATGGGCGTGAGCTTGAAGCAATACTGTCACCTTTTTTCCTCTCTAGACTACCGAGGCCATTACTTGTAATTGAAGATGCTGACCATCAGTACGAAACTACAATTAAGGTTCTTGAGTTTTTCCACCAACATCTCCTACCAGGAGAGTATATTATTATTGAGGATGCGATCGTCTCTGATATGGGAGAAGATATCCTTTATAATGGCGGACCGAAGCGTGCAGTCAGAGAGTTTTTGTCGAAATATCCTGATAGATACGAAATAGATAGAAGTTACTGTGATTTTTTTGGATCAAACTTCACTTGGTGCGTTAATAGCTATCTGAAGAAAAAAAATAAAGCTAACCAAGATTTAGATTTTCAAGTTGCTTACGAAGCCCTAGGTTTGCCTACTCTCTCAAAGTCGGAGTACTTCTTGGAGCTTTATCTATCTGCCAAAAAGATTTGTCAAGAAGATATCCCGGGAAATTTTGTAGAGTATGGGAAAGGAGGAAGCTCCGCTTTACTAGCTTGGGTGATTAGGCACCACAGCCATAGACCCCGCAAAGTCTACGTCCTCTTTGAAGAAAATCTTGATAAAGAAGCAGATAAGGCAAGTACTAGAACAGACGAAAGCTTACAACATTTGGGTGAAAAGCTTGAAGTTGGGGAATGTATTATTCCAGTTACTTTGTCTGAGAGTAACCTAGCTGCTTCCTTAAAGGAAGTTGGGGAAGTTGCATTGCTTTATATTCATGCCAATGGCGACTACAAGTCAACTATAAATGCACTTCGCAACTTATACAGTCAGGTTAGCTCAAAAGGTCTGATCCAGATTGAGGGCTATGGTCTTTGGGAAAGTTGCAGGCAGGCAGTTCATGACTTTGAGCAGGAAATACAGTCGTTCTTTCACATCCACATAATTGATCACACCGGAGCTTGGTTTACACCCGGGGAAAATAACCCAATTTTGCTATCCCAAGAAAAGCCAAGTTTCCCAGTTTCTAGAGTTTGCTTGGGCAAAGTTAGTTTAGCTCTGTTTCCCGATTGGGATCCCAGTTTCCAAGAAGCGACTATTTCCAGTCTGGAGCTTTTACTGGAGTTTATTCTGCTTAGCCCGATCCCTCAGGATTATGCCTTGATTGTATCCGCAGAGCTAGATTATGGAATGGCCGAGTCAATTCTGGAAACGGCAGCGGCTAACGTTACCCTCAAACTAACCGATTCAGGTTACGAGTTAAAGGAAGAGCCGTCTATTTCTCTGGTCAAAACTCTCAACTCGGAGCAGTGGAAACGGCTGCTGGCTCAGGTCAACTACCACTATCCTCTTGCTCACGAGCAGATCCCTGCTGGGATCCGCCCTGCCTTAGATAGGGTACCTCGCTTTGAGCTGCCGTCTAGATAGAGACATCACAAGGGTGAATTTGTAGACTCGCAGAGGACCAAGCTAACCCGAAGAGCGCAGCGCTTGCATCAACTGCTGGGGCGTCATCTGCTCGTAGGGCTCGAAGGGCTGATGGATCCAGGGGTTATCCGGCAGGTAGTCTACGTAGTAGTCGGGCTGATAGACGGAAGCGGCTTTGTACCAAAGTACGCCGGTGCGGATGTCTTCGATGTAGAAGCCGTAGTGGTGTTTGAGCCAGTGGACAGATCGCTTCAGGGTCATGCCGGAATCGGCCAGGTCGTCCACCAGCAACACATGGCTGCCCAGGTTGGCAGTGGTCATGGCCAGATCCCGCGAAAAGGTCAGTTGCCCCCGTTGGCGATTGCCAGGGCCGGAGTAGGA
>NZ_JANSJB010000153.1:0-2889 GCF_047462355.1 Synechococcus sp. H55.9
TGGTCGTAGCTTCAGGGGGTGGCGATCATCACATGCTTGGTAATCTGATAGTCGCGCACCGCCTCGGCGGAAAGATCTTTGCCAAATCCCGATTGTTTGAAGCCGCCATGGGGAGCCTCAGAGGCAATGGGAATGTGGTCGTTGATCCAGACGGTGCCCACCTCCAGCTCAGCGGCTAGTTTCATGGCTCGTCCGATGTCTTGAGTCCACACAGAAGCCGCCAACCCGTATAGGACGTCATTGCCCAGGCGTAGCGCCTCCGCTTCTTCGCGGAACGAGCCGAGCGTGAGAACCGGCCCAAAAACCTCACTCTGCACGATCTCCGCTTTTTGATCGACATTGGCAATCACTGTGGGTTCGTAGTAGTAGCCCCGGTCAAACTGGGAAGGGATCCGCCCGCCGGTCAGCACTTTGGCCCCTTCGGCTTTGGCCCGCTCCACAAATCCCATCACCCGCTCCCGCTGGGCTGCCGAGACCAAAGGACCCATCTCCACCCCCGCCTCAAAAGGGGATCCCAGTGTCACTTTGCGCATCGCCTCCACAATGGCCTCCTGCACCTGCGCCAGCTTGCTCTCGTGCACATAGACGCGGGTGGCTGCCGTACAGTCCTGGCCGGTGTTGAACGTGGCGGCGAAGGCGGCCTTGGCGGCCACGCTTTCCACGTCGGCATCTGCAAAAACCAGGAAGGGCGCTTTCCCCCCCAACTCCAAATGCACCCGCTTCAGGGTATTGGCGGCGGTGCGCATCACCTGCTTGCCGGTGGCGGTAGAGCCGGTAAGGCTGACCATGCGCACCTGCGGGTGCTCCACCAAAGCTTGGCCGGTGGCATTGCCCCCGGTAACAATGTTCACAACCCCCGGCGGGATCCCGGCTTCAGCGATCAGTTCCCCCAACATCAGAGTGGTCAGAGGGGTGGTGGGAGCAGGCTTGAGCACCACCGTACAGCCAGCAGCCAGAGCAGGGCCGATCTTCCAGACGGCCATCAGCAGCGGGTAGTTCCAGGGGGTAATTTGCGCGCACACCCCCACCGGCTCTTTGCGAAATAGCGAGGTGTAACCCTTGGCGTATTCTCCGGCGCTGAAGCCATGGATGTCGCGGGCGGCGGCAGCGAAGAAACGCAGATTGTCGACCGCAAACGGCAAATCTCCCCCCAAGCTCACCAGCTCGTAGGGCTTGCCGGTGTTTTCCGACTCTACACGTGCCAATTCGGCGGCGCGAGCTTCGATGAGATCCGCCAATTTCCAGAGGGCCAGGGAGCGCTCGCCAGGCGTGAGTTTCGACCAACGGCCATCGTAAAAGGCCGTCTGGGCAGCCTGCACCGCCCGATCCACATCGGCCGGGCTGGCATCCACCACCTCTGCTAGTTCCTCGCCAGTAGCCGGGTTCTCGATGGTCATCAAGCCCCCCCCTTGGCTATCGACCCATTGGCCGTCGATCCAGAGTTTGTAGGCCATAGCGATGTCCTCAACTGCTTGGTAAGGGTGAAATGGCTTTCCCCATTGTGCCGAATCTTCTTGAGTTGACCAGAAAAAAGGCAGCGCAAGCCCCAGCATTTGCGCCAAATGCTTTAGATGCTCCGCACCGCTTAGGCGGCTGAGAAGTCGCCTTCAAGATTTAGCGAGGGAAAACCACCTGGGCCCGCAACTCGCCGGGAGGGTTGGCCTGCGTATGGATGTTGATGTAGTAGGCCCCGGCCAAGAAGCTGGAGACCTGCTCAGGGGTGAGTTGGGCCTCTAGCGGGAAGTTCCCCGATTGATTGTCGGGATTGGGCAACATGTTCAGGACAAAGACGACCGGGCCTGTGGCCTGGGCGAAAGATTGTCCCGGCTGGGGCTGGGCCAGGTGAATGTGGCCGGGGCCAAAATTGGCGATCGGCAAAAGTGGGGTCGTGAGATTCGTAAAACTCCCCTGGACAGATAGAGTACGGGCGGTCTGGTTTAAAGTGACAACAGCACTGCCGCTGGCGGAGCTGGGCACCGCTACCGGCGGTACTTCGGCAGCAGGAGATAGGGTCAAGGTAGCCGTAGAGACTACAGCTCCCGGCGCAGGGGTTACCGAGCTGCCGCTCCCGCAGCCGCTGAGAAACAAGGCAGCAGCCAGGCAAACACCCCAAAAAGCTTTGCAGACAAAACGAAGCCGAAAGGCTGAATCCAGCAAAAACGTCAACAACATGGAAAAAGCTCCTCGGTCGGAGAACAAGCCATCTCAAATACGGAGCAGGCCCAGCTTCGGATTCACCCTTGGAGAACAAGATCACGATCGCCTGAGGAGTTACCCCTGTTTCTCAAGCCGTCTTCCTCTCGAGGGGCTTCCCAAGAGGTTGAAGCAGCCTAGCTGCTGAGGGGCGGAGGGCCGAAGATGGCCAAGCTCCAAGGCTCTCCCTCGCCAAACTTTCCCAGGCCAGGTTCGCTGATCTGTGTGTTTAAAGGGTTCCCAACCCCTTGACAGGAGGCCAAAACTTCATTGCAAGCATAGCGGGCACAGCCAAACAACTGGGCTAAGTTTGGCCTCTATTGGTCTGTAGGGTAAAGACTGTACTTGCACCGGGCTTTCATGAGCTCAAGTTAAGTTGGCATGTCTATGCCAGCCCATAGAACTAAGGGAAGAACGCAGCAGTATTTCCAGCTTACAGGCGCATTTGGTGTTTGTTACTACAGCCCTACAACAAAGCTACTTTGTGGAGTCCAAGCTACAGCCTGTTAATTTAAAATAGGGTACAGGTATTCAAGAGGAAGGAGAGAAGGGAATGCCAACCCATTCTTTGGATCTAAGGCAAAGAGTTGTAGCAGCTTATCAGGCAGGTAAGACCTCCATCCGCCAGGTAGCCGAACGGTTCATGGTGACCAAAAGAACAGTACACCGCTGGGTGCGACAGTACCAACAAACTCA
>NZ_JANSJB010000154.1:0-1178 GCF_047462355.1 Synechococcus sp. H55.9
CACATGGGCCATGCCTTTGCCTTTACCCTGCCGGATGTGGTGGTGCGCTACAAGCGCATGCGCGGCTACAACGTCCTCTGGCTGCCCGGTACGGATCATGCCAGCATTGCCGTGCACACCATCCTGGAAAACCAACTGCGCCAGGAGGGCAAGAGCCGCTTTGACCTGGGCCGCGAGGCTTTTCTGGAGCGGGCCTGGGCCTGGAAGGAGCAATCCCAGGGCACCATCAAAAGCCAACTGCGGCGCCTGGGCCTGTCGCTGGACTGGACGCGGGATCGCTTTACTCTCGATGAGGGGCTGAGCCGGGCAGTTACGGAAGCCTTTGTCCGCCTCTACGAAGCAGGGCTAATTTACCGGGGCGAGTATTTGGTCAACTGGTGTCCGGCCACCCAGTCGGCAGTCTCCGACATTGAGGTGGACAACAAAGAGGTCAAGGGCCACCTCTGGCATTTCCGCTATCCCTTGGCCGCGGATCCCAACCAGTACCTGGTGGTGGCCACCACCCGCCCCGAGACGATGCTGGGGGATACAGCCGTGGCGGTCCACCCGCAAGACGAGCGCTACCGCCATCTCATTGGCCAGTTTGTGCGGCTGCCCATCAAGGATCGCCTTATCCCCATCATCGCCGACGAGTACGTGGATCCCTCCTTTGGCTCCGGCTGTGTCAAAGTTACCCCAGCCCACGATCCCAACGACTTTGAGATGGGCCGTCGCCACCAGTTGCCCTTGATCAACATTCTCAACAAGGACGGCACCCTCAACGAGAACGGGGATCCCTTCACCGGTCTGGATCGCTTTGTCGCCCGCGAGAAGGTGGTGCAGTGGTTTGCCGAGCACGGTCTGCTGGAGAAGGTGGAAGAGTACACCCACAGCGTGCCCTACAGCGACCGCGGGGGCGTGCCCATCGAGCCGCTGCTCTCCATTCAATGGTTTTGCGATGTCTCGGGGATGGGGGCCCGCTGCTTGCAGGAGGAGCGGGAACACCACAACCCCCGCTTTATTCCGGAGCGCTGGACCAAGGTTTACACCGGCTGGCTGGAGAAGCTGCGCCCCTGGTGCATCTCGCGGCAACTGTGGTGGGGGCACCAGATCCCGGCCTGGTATCCGGTCATCGACGGTCAGATCCCTGAGGATCCCCAGGCTTTTGTGGTGGCCCGCAATGCCGAAGAGGCCTGGGC
>NZ_JANSJB010000154.1:1278-2889 GCF_047462355.1 Synechococcus sp. H55.9
TCGAGCGGCTGGAGCGGGATCCCGATGTGTTGGACACCTGGTTTAGCTCCGCTCTGTGGCCTTTTTCCACGCTGGGCTGGCCGGAAGAGACAGAGGACTTCAAGCGCTACTACCCCAATTCCCTCATGTCCACGGGCTTCGACATCATCTTTTTCTGGGTGGCCCGCATGGCCATGATGGGAGTGCAGTTTACCGGCCAGATCCCCTTCAAGGATGTCTACATCAACGGCCTGGTGCGGGACGAGCAGGGGGCGAAAATGTCCAAGTCCAAGGGCAACGGCATCGATCCCATCGAGCTTTTGGACAAATACGGCACCGACGCCCTGCGCTACGCTCTGGTTAAAGAAGTGGTGGGGGCAGGGCAGGATATCCGCCTGGCCTACGACCGCAAGACCGGCGAGAGCGCCAGCGTGGAAGCAGCCCGCAACTTCGCCAACAAGATCTGGAACGCCTCCCGCTTTGTGCTCCTGAACCTGGAGGGGCAGACCCCCGCCCAACTGGGATCCCCTGCCCCCGCAGCGCTGGAGCTGGCCGATCGCTGGATCCTGTCGCGACTGCACTCCGCGGCCACCCAGGTTATCGAAGAGCTGGAAGCCTACGGCCTGGGCGAGGGGGCGCGGCTCTTGTATTCCCTGATTTGGGATGACTTCTGCGACTGGTACATCGAGCTGGCCAAGCCGCGGCTGCGGGGAGAAGACCCGACCTCCAAGCGCACGGCACAGCAGGTGTTGGCCACTGTGCTGGAGACCATCCTCCGGCTGCTGCACCCCTGGATGCCCCACGTCACCGAAGAAGTCTGGCAGCTCCTCACCCAGGCCAACCAAGCCACCTCCATCTCCGTCCAGCCCTATCCCGCCCCTGACCCTAACTGGGTTGACCCTCAACTGGAGCGGGAGTTCGGCCTGGTGATCCAGACCATCAGCAGCTTGCGCAACCTGCGGGCAGAGGCTGGCCTTAAGCCCCATCAAACCATCACGGCTCTGCTGGTTACCGAGGATCCCGACGAGCAGCGGATCCTCACCGCCGCTCAAGCCTACATCCGCGATCTGGCCAAGGCCGAGTCCCTAGAAATTACGGGATCCCTGGCCACGGAGCCCAAGCAGGTGGCGGCTGCCGTAGTGGGCACGGTGCAGGTGCTGGTGCCCTTGGCGGGGCTGGTGGATGTGGAGGCGCTGCGGGCTAAAGTGCAAAAAGATCTGGCCAAGCTGGAAAAAGAGGCTCAAGGGATCCGCGCCCGCCTGGAGAACCCCAGTTTCCTCAGTCGGGCCAACCCGGAAGTGGTGCAGGCTAGCCGCGAGCAACTGGCGGAGCTGGAGGCCCAGATGCAGCTCTTGCAAGCCCGCCTGGAAAAGTTGGGCTAGGGCAACGGGGAGCGCTCTCCTTTGGGGCTCTTGACCTGGGCAGCCGAATAGCACCGGCTATTTTGCTATTTTTGTGCAAGGGGAGTGACCATCCCCCATCTCTGTGTTATGATGAAAATTAACTCGAGATAAATGTCGGTTGTAGCGTTCGGTTCTTCTGGTCTTGACGGGTTTTCACGTTTTGTATTGGCAGACGGCTCTCCGAATATCTCGCCCTTTGTTCCTCTCTCTTTCGGAGATCGTCGATGTC
>NZ_JANSJB010000155.1:0-2661 GCF_047462355.1 Synechococcus sp. H55.9
TGGTGTAGTCGAAGGTATCGGCCACAAAAGCCCCGATTACCGCATCGATGCCGATGCTGCCGGCAGTATAGCTTTGGGTGCGCCCATTGGAGTAGAGTGACTGGCTGCTGCTGACGCCGGTGTTGAGCCAGATTCCCTGTTCGATGGGCAGAGCGGAAAAGCGGGGCGGGGGATCTGCTGCCGTCTTGGGAGGGCTCCAGAGGGGAAAGGAGCGAGTTAGGGTTGCCCCCAGTTGCAGACGGGCGAGCTGAATGCGGTCGGTGGTCTTGGCCAAGGCCAGATCGGGATCGGTGTCGATGTCGCTGAGTTGCCCGAGGGCGTCGATGTAGTCGGCGGCTATGCGGTAGCTGAAGTCCAAGCCAGTGTTGCCGAGGCGGAGGGTGGGCGAGCTGTAGCTAGCACCAAGGCGATTCTCCACAATCTGGAACCCCAGCCGCCCGCTGAAAAAACGCTCCTGATACGCATAGGTGTAGGTGACTTGGCCGCCGTTGCCGGTGGTAACGCGGTGTTCGACCTGAGCCCGCAAGCGCCGGGCAAATTCCTCGAAGACGATCCCGCGCAGCTCGGCAAACAGCGAGGTTTGGGCATTGGCTTCCGGTTGCCGCCAACGAAAATCAGCCCGCAGCCCGATCCCATCGCGGATCCCTTGGTCGCTGCCCCAAAGGCGTTGCGGATACAGTTGCGGGGAGAGCACCAGGCTGAGATTGGGATCCTGCAGCAGCTCGAAGTTGGCCTGCAGGATCAGGCCGCGCCGCAGCTCTTCCCGGTCGAAGTCATCGTAGAAAAGGCTGACCGGAGGCTGACGGTTCAATGAGTCAAAGCGCAGCCGAATGGGCAGGGGCAGAAACAAGACCTGGTCGAAAACCAGTTGGCCAGCTTCGGCAATCAACAGGCTGGAACCATCCGCCTGCAAGGTAGAGGTCGCCCGCGGGCTGCGGATCTCCAGCTCTGGCGGATCGAGAGGGTCATTGGTCAGCCGCACCTGCTCTCCTTCCCAGTTGTTGGCATCGAAGCGGATGCGGGCAGCGCGAAAGCGCACCAGCCGCTGCGGCGAGAGGGCCGCCGCCGGGGATCCGGCAGCTTGCAACTGGCCGATATCCACCTGGCCGAAGGCTTCTTCCAACACTCCTCGCTCTTGCTCAAAGTCGTATTCCAGCCGGGATCCCTGGATGCGCTGCTGATCCAACTCGATGGAAACGTTGCCCTCGGCCACGGCTCGCCGCTGTTGCAGCTCGATGCGCAAGCGATCTGCCCGCAGCACAGAGCGGCCCAGACGCATCTCCACGTTGCCCTCGGCCAGGAAAACCTGCGCCCGCTGGTCAAAGGTTTGGCGGTTCGAGCGCAGCCGTAACGTGCGCTCCGCAAGGGCGTCAGTCGTATCCCCCGGCGGAGCGGCTGCCACCCGGCCTTTCTGGGCTGAGGCAGGAGCAGCTGTTGCCAGACCAAACACCCCCAAGCAAAGCCAGAGCCACCAAAACCCTTTCATATTCCCCTAAACCTGGCACAAAACTTCAGCCCAAGCCCCTAGGCTGGCTCAGCCCGTTGTCGGCGGGGGCGGGTTGAGGGCGCGGTTGAGCTTGCCGCTGCGGTAGCCCTCCAAATCGAGACTGACGTAGAGATAACCAAAAGATTGCAGGGCCTTGACCAGCGCTGCCAGATCGGTTTTTTGCACAAATTCCACGATTTGATGAGGGAGCAGTTCGATGCGGGCAGTATCTTTCTCGGAGCGCACGCGCACCTGCTGCCAGCCCAAGCTGCGCAGATAGCGCTCTGCCAATCCCACCCGCCGCAGCTTCTCGGCGGTGATTGCCTCGCCATAGGGAAAGCGGGAGCTGAGGCAGGGCTGGGCCGGCTTGTCCCACCAGGGCAGGCCCAGGTGGCGAGACAGTTGCCGCACCTCCAGCTTGCTCATCCCCACCTCCGCCAAGGGAGAACGCACGCCTCGCTCTCGGGCCGCCTGCGCTCCCGGTCGATAGTCGGCCAGATCGTCGGCGTTGAGGCCATCTGCCACGTGGTCGTATCCCTGAGTTTTAGCCACCTGACGCAGGGTGTCGTGCAAGTGGCTTTTGCAGAAGTAGCAGCGGTTGGCGGGGTTGGCGGCGTAGCGGGGATCCTGCAGCTCCTGGGTCTCGACGATCTGGTGGCGAATGCCGATGTATTGGGCTTGCCGGATGGCCTCCTCCAGATCTTCGGGCAACAGCGCCGGGGAAGCGGCAGTGACGGCCAGGGCCCGCTCCCCCACCTGATCCCAGGCCAGTTTGGCCACCAGGCTGCTATCGACCCCGCCTGAGTAGGCCACCAAGACCCGCCCCATCTCGGCGAAGATTTGGACAAGCTGGTGGAACTTGCCTTGCAGGACGGGATCCAGCTCCAGCAGAGGGTCGGCAGTGGGGTTTGGGGCTATGTTCATAAGGCCAGCAATTCGGTAAGTCGGGGCCAAGGGGACGCCGTCCTGGCCCGGCGGAGGAGAACCTGGGGCGGTTTTCCCTTCCTATTGTTTCTCAGAGTTTCCCGACTTTCCAACGCTTCCTTCCCAAGTGAGGTGCGGGATCCCCCCACAAGCGGGCAACCTGTCTCTAGGCCAGCAGCCCGCCGACGCGGTAGGCTGGATGGCAGTGAGCCCCTTGCTTTGTTGCCGCAATCGACGCTTCTCTCCTCTTG
>NZ_JANSJB010000156.1:0-2509 GCF_047462355.1 Synechococcus sp. H55.9
GCCCAGAGCCAGCCACAGCCCTACCAAAGGAGACCAAGAGTGAGGCCGGCTGAGACGGACGCGGAACTTTGAGGGATGAGCCATGGGCAGCTTCTCCGGGATGAAGAAGGGGGGTAGCGTCCGAGGGCGAGGGGCAGGGAGAGAGCCTGCAGTTCCTCAGCCGGCTTTGTCAGCCAAAGGATATCGTACCAGCGAAGCCCCTCGCGTGCGGAGAGAGGAAAACGTGATGCGGCGCTCGGATCTCCTCAGTTGCCTAAAACCCCAGATTCCGGCGCTCGGATGTGCAGCTTGCCTCTTGCCGCCTCTGGAAGTGGGCTGTAAAACCAAGTTGGGAGGGTGTGTGGCAGATGAATATCGCGGTCTTGGGGTTCAAGGGGGGTGTGGGCAAAACCACTACAGCGGTGCACCTGGCCCTCTACCTTCAACAACGGTGCGCAGCCCAGGCAAGTACACCCCAGGTGTCGCTGCTGCTCGACGCCGATCCCAATCGCTCCGCCTCTCGCTGGGCAGAACGGGGCTCCCCCTTTCCTGTCAAAGTGCTGGCCGGGGATCCCACCATGTCTACGCCTGGCGGCTTTCAGCATACGCTGATCGACACCCCCGCCCGCCCCACCCCCGAACAGTTGAGCCTGCTGGCGGAGCGGTGTGAATTGTTGCTTTTGCCCTGTTCTCCGGATGCCTTGGCCCTGGATGCCCTGATGCTGACTGTCAACGCCCTGGATCGTTTGGGGGCAAAGCACTACAAAGTCTTGCTGACGCTGGTTCCCCCCTGGCCTAACCGGGATGGGGCCGAGGCCCGCAGCTTTCTGCAAAAAACCGGGATCCCGCTCTGCCATCATTCCATTCGCCGCACAGTGGCCTTTCAGCGGGCCGCGCTGGAGGGGGTCTGCGTCAACCAGCTCCCGGATCCCAGAGCCAAGCAAGCCTGGTCAGATTACGTTGCCGTGGGAGAGGAAATCCTGTCATGAGCAAGTTTGAGCGCCTGCTCGACCGCCACCCGCCTCCGAAAAAGCTGAGCGCCCAGGCCTACAAGATCCCTGAGCCGCCGGAAGCGCCCGCCAAGCCCAACGGCGCGGAGTACGTCAAGCTGACCGCCTACATCCGCAAAGAGACGCACCGAGCCGTGAAGCGCCTCCTGCTGGAATCGGATCAGGATCTGTCGGAGCTGATCGAGGCCTTGCTCGCCCAGTGGCTGCGCTCTCAATCGGGAAAGATTTGAAATCAGGGAGGAGCGACATTGCCAGATCCCGCTGTCGGGGATCAGATGAAACACACGGATTCCGGTTGAGAACCAGATAAGAATAAGATGAAGTGGCGTGAGGCAGGGATCCCCGGACGCGAGGTGGGGCCGTTCGCGAGAGCGGGACGGAGCCCTTGGGCACGCTGGGCGAGGGGACGTCTGCGCTGCAAGAATGTCACGCTCTTTTAGGTGCAAAGGGATCCTTAGTATGCAAGCCATCACCCTGCTCGGCTCCACCGGCTCGATTGGCACCCAAACTCTGGACTTGGTGGCCCAGTATCCAGAGCGTTTCCAGGTTGTCGGCCTAACCAGCTACAGCAATGTCGTCCTTTTGGCCGAGCAAGTGCGGCAGTTTCGGCCCCAGATTGTGGCCATTGGCCGGGAGGAGCTGCTGCCGGAACTGCGGTCGCTGCTGACCGGGATGCGACCGCTGCCCGAGTTGGTGGCAGGCACGGAGGGGCTGTGTCAGGTGGCGGCTCACCCCGCGGCCCAGCGGGTGGTGACCGGGATCGTCGGCTGTGCCGGCCTCTTGCCCACGCTGGCCGCCATCCGCGCCGGCAAGGACGTTGCCCTGGCCAACAAAGAGACCCTGGTGGCAGGCGGCCCGGTGGTGCTGCCCCTGGTGCAAAAGCACGGCGTCAAGCTCATCCCGGTGGACTCGGAGCATTCGGCCATCTTCCAATGTTTGCAGGGGGTGCCGCCGGGATCCCTGCGCCGCATCTGGCTGACAGCCTCAGGGGGGGCGTTTCGCGATTGGCCTGCCGAGCAACTGGATCGGGCAACTCTGGCGGATGCCCTCAAACACCCCAACTGGGTGATGGGGCGCAAGATCACCATCGACTCGGCCACCCTGATGAACAAGGGCTTGGAGGTGATCGAGGCCCACTGGCTGTTTGGTTTGGATTATGACCGGATCGAGATCCTCATCCACCCCCAGAGCATCGTTCACTCCCTGATTGAGCTGGCCGATACCTCGGTTCTGGCCCAGTTGGGCTGGCCGGATATGCACCTGCCCATTCTCTACGGCCTCAGTTGGCCGGAGCGCCTAACCACCCCTTGGGATCCCCTCGACTTGGTCAAGCTGGGATCCCTCACTTTTAAGGCGCCGGATCACCGCAAGTATCCCTGCATGGAGCTGGCCTATGCCGCCGGGCGGGCGGGCGGGACGCTGCCGGCGGTGTTGAATGCGGCTAACGAGGCAGCCGTGGCCTTGTTCTTGCAAGAGCGCATTCGTTTTTTGGATATCCCCCGCCTTCTGGAACGGGTCTG
>NZ_JANSJB010000157.1:0-2470 GCF_047462355.1 Synechococcus sp. H55.9
GCCTCCAGAAAGAAATTCTTAAAAAGCCTTCGCCAGCCGCAAAACCGCATTTAAGATTCGTGACTAGGGTTGGATGCCGGGTAACTTGCATTCTTGTTGAGACCGAACCGGCCAGGCTTTGTCGGCTCGACCCATCCCTGCCGTACAGCCTGCTTGAACTGTTGGCTTGATCTTCTGCCCTCAACTGCGATGGATTCTTCGATCTCTCAATTCCAGCCTTCTTCCCGGCGGGATCCCGTGCCTTCTGACAGGCTTTCCCTGCGCATGGGGCAAGCTCTGCTGGGGCTGGCAGTGGCCACTTGGCTGTTGATGGGGCTGGGCAGTGCCACCCGAGTCATGAACGCTGGGCTGTCTTGTCCGGATTGGCCCCTTTGCTATGGGGAGCTTGTGCCTGTTCAGCAGATGAACCTACGAGTCTTTTTGGAATGGTTTCACCGCATGGTGGCTTCTGGGGTAGGCTTGGCTACCCTGGTTCTGATGGGGTTTGCCTGGCTGAAGCGCCGGGCATTGCCTACTTGGCTGCCCTGGGGCTTGAGCTGGGCTTTTGTTCTGGTCTTGGTGCAAGGGATCCTGGGTGGGCTGACGGTGACGGAGCTGCTGCGCTTTGACATTGTAACGGCCCACTTGGGCACGGGCCTGCTGTTCTTTGCCACGCTGCTCACCCTGGGATTGCTGGCCTTGACAAGATCCGGTTCTGAGGGCTCTGTCCTGCGGGGGCAGCCAGGTGAAGGGCCATTTTCTATCGGCTACCTGCCTTGGCTGGGCTTGGGGGCGGTGCTGCTGATCTATGTTCAGAGCCTTCTTGGCGCCCTGGTGGCTTCTCAATGGGCTTTGCACCAGTGCTTTGCTGCTGGCGAGCTGTGCGGGGTGATGAACAGCCACTTGCTGGGCGTGGCTCCGGCTACCCTTGGGGTGTTGGCAGTGGCGGTGGCCACCGGGCTAAGGCGCAAGCGGATCCCGCGGCTCCTCAAGTTCTTGGGTCACGGGTCTGTCGGCCTGCTGTTGGCCCAGGTGGGGATCGGCATCTTGACCTATCGCTACCGGCTGCAGGTGGAGCCGCTGACGGTGGCCCATCAGATGATCGGTGCAGCTTTGCTGGCCTGTTTGCTGAGCTTTACGGTTCTGGCCTGGCAAATGCGAACTCAGCGGGAAGAAGCCCGGTGGATGGCCATGACCGCAGAAATGACCGGTGAGTGATTTCCATGCAGGATGTTTTCCAAGACCGTTACCGAGCCGCACCGACACGGATCCCTTCCCAAGTCTGCCATCACCGAACGGTATCCCAGGTTTTGCGCAGCTATAGCCAGTTGGTGAAGCCGAAGATCATCGCCCTCTTGCTGATGACCACGGCCGGCGCGATGTGGATGGCGGGCAACAGCGATCCCCTGAAGTTTGGCGTCACCCTCGTGGGGGGCGGGATGGCAGCGGCAGCGGCCAACGTCATCAACATGGTGTATGACGCCGATATCGATCGCATGATGGAGCGAACTCGCCATCGCCCTTTGCCTTCCGGTCGCATTCAGGCGCGACATGCTCTCCTGTTTGCCGGGATCCTAGCCGTGACTTCCTTTGGTTTGCTGGCCTATTTCACCAACCTGCTGGCCGCCGGTTTGGCCATGTTGGGGATCCTGGTGTACGTGGGAGTCTACACCCACTGGCTAAAGCGTTCCAGCACCCAGAACATCGTCATCGGGGGAGCGGCAGGAGCGATCCCGCCCTTGGTGGGCTGGGCGGCGGCCACGGGCGAGCTGAGCTGGGCTGCTTGGGTGATGTTTGCCATCATCTTTTTGTGGACCCCGCCCCACTTTTGGGCTTTGGCCATTCTGAAGCGGGAAGACTACGCCCGCGCCGGCGTGCCGATGCTGCCGGTGGTGGCCGGAGAAAGGTTGACTGCCGCCCAGATTCTCCTCTACGCGCTGCTGATACTTCCGGTCAGCTTGTTGCTGGTTTACCCCTTGCGGGTGCTGGGATCCTTTTACTTGAGTGTGGCGGCGCTGCTGGGATCCCTCTTGGTTTGGAAGGCGGTGCAGTTGCTGCAGGATCCCCACAATCGGGAGCGGGCGGCCTCCCTTTTCACCTTCGCCAACCTCTATTTGCTGCTGCTGTGTGGGGCTATGGGTCTGGACAGGTGGGCGCCGACCCACACCCTCTGGCATCAAGCCCTCGCCTCGCTGCAGGGGATCTACACCACGTTGCTGGCGCTGACTGGCTAGCTTGTAAGGCTGGATCCCTGGGTTGACAACTCACGTTGGCCAGCCAGTTCTTCCGGATTACAGCCCGCTCTGATCCAAAGTTACGATCGGTTAGCCACCGCTAGACGGATCCGGCTATGACGAATGAAGAGATCGAGACGCGGTTTGTCCAGTTGGCCGAAGCTGTAACCAGAGTGGCCGACACAGTTGCCAAGGTTACCGATGCCCAGCTTGCCTTGCAAACCCTCTCAGGGCGTCTTGCCGAAGTTGTCTTGGAA
>NZ_JANSJB010000158.1:0-2462 GCF_047462355.1 Synechococcus sp. H55.9
TTTCTCTTGAATGAAGCTCTGGGTGACGCCCTCTACTGGTTGATTCTCTTGTTCTTTTTGCCGCTCATCCTGGATACGCTGAACCTGCGGGGGCCGCTGCGGCCGGTGCAAAACCTGCTGGATCAAATCCTGTCGATGGTGCCGCGCATTTTGGGAGCGCTCATCATCGGTGTGGTGGGCTGGTTTTTGGCCCGCATTGTGCGCGGCCTCATCTCGAATTTGCTAGCGGCAGCAGGAGCCAACCGCTTGGGGGCCCGCTTTGGCATTCCCCAGTTGGCCCAGATTGTCGGGACGGTGGCCTACATCTTGGTGTTGATCCCGGCGGTGATTGCGGCTCTCAATGCTCTGGAAATCCGGGCCATCTCGGATCCGGCGGTGGCGATGCTGGAGCAGGTGTTGCGGGCCATTCCCCGAATGGCAGGATCGGCTCTGATTCTGGCCGTCTTTTACTGGCTGGGGCAGTTTTTGGCGGGCTTGGTGACCCAGTTGCTGCAGGCGGTGGGCTTTGACCGCTTGGCTGCCGGCCTCGGCTTGCCCTTGGCCCCTGCTCCTGAAGCGCCTGCCGCTGAAGGGGAGTTGGTGAAGCAGCGCACCCCCTCTGAAATTGCCGGCCTGGTGGTCTGGGTGGGCGTGGTCTTGTTTGGGGCGGTGCCGGCGGTGGAGCTGTTGCAGTTTGCCGCTTTAACCGACATCGTGCAGGGGCTGTTGCTGATTTCCGGGCGGGTGCTCATCGGCGCCTTGGTGTTCGGGATCGGCCTTTACTTGGCCAATTTGGCCCATTCCATGATCAAGAGCTTGGGCAACCCCTCTGCAGGCGTGCTGGCGCAGGCGGCGCGGGTGGCCATCTTGGTTTTCGTCGGCGCCATGGCCTTACAACAGATGGGTGTAGCCACCGACATTGTGGTGCTAGCTTTTGGCCTAGTGCTGGGCGCGATTGCCGTCGCGGTGGCTTTGGCTTTTGGTTTGGGAGGTCGCGATGTGGCTGCCGAGCAGATCCGGCAGTGGCTGAAGCGGGAGTGAAAAGGCCAAATCTGCTAGAGGAATTGCTCTTCCTACCCAAAGAGAGCAGCGCTTCTTAAGGAGTGGCCATGCCACCCATCCGATGGCCCCCTCAAGGTTAACCCTGTTTTGCTTGCAAATGTACCCCGCCTGGCAAAACGCTCCGCGGGGTCTTGATTTAATTAATTAAGTTGAGACTTTTTGCTTTGGGTTTAAGCTGCCTCCGAAACTTTGGCCTCTTCTGGCGTTGCTTCCTGCACCACGATCTTGCCCCGGAACACCACATAGTTGTAGATGTTGTAGGACAAAATAACCGGGATCAAAAAGCCAATAAAGGTGAGCATAAACACCAGCGAACTGGGAGAAGCGGCTGCTTCGTAGATGGTGACGCTGGGAGGAATAATGTTGGGGAAAACCATAAACCCCAGGCCGATAAAAGAAAGGGCAAAGATTAAAAAAGTATAAACCAAAACGCTATTTTCTTCTCGCCGCCGCAGGCTGCGCAGCAACAGAGCCACCAACAAAAGTCCCAAAACGGGGATGGCAGCAAAGATATAGAAAAGAGGAGGCGAGAAAAGCTGAGCGCGCGCCTGCTCCGACATGATGGGGGTGCTGATGGTGATAAACACTGCCCCCAGCAATGTTGTCCAGGTGGCGATGGTTGCTGTCTTGTAGTAGGTTTTCTGCAGCTCGCCGGTGGTCTTAACGATCAGATAGGCCGAGCCGACTAACACGTAGCCCTGGATCAAGGTAAGAGCCACCAACACCGTGCGCCAGGTCAGCCAATCCCAAGGGCTGCCGGCAAAGTGGCCGGCTTCGTCGACGCGGATCCCTTCGAAGACGCTGCCCAAGGCAAACCCCTGGCCCAAGGCCGCCAAAAAGCTGCCCACCCCGAAGGCAATGTTCCACACCAGCTTGTTGTCGGCGTTCTCCCGAAACTCGAAAGAGACAGCCCGCAAGATCAGGCCCACCACCATGATCACCAGCGGAATGTAGAGAGCGTTGAGAATGGTGGCGTAGGCGAGGGGAAAGGATCCAAATAAGGATCCCCCCATCAGCACCAGCCACGTCTCATTGGCATCCCAAACATTGCCCAGGCTGGTCATGAGAATGCTGCGGCGGGTCTCGCTAGAAGCCGTCAGGGAGAGGATGCCAACCCCCAAGTCAAATCCATCTAGCAGAACATAGAGGAAGAGAAAGAGACCGAGGATAAAAAACCAGACTTGCGGTAAAAACTGCTGTAAAGGCTCGAAAGATTCCATCGTCGTTCTCTGTAGTTTATTTCCGACCAGTTCGAGACATGATCCCCCTCACCCGCAGCCCCTCTCCCTTTGGGCCCAAGCGCTCCGCGCCGCTCACGCGACCACCCCCAACCCCTCTCCCTCTGGGCCCTCACCCCCAGCCCCTCTCCCTCTGGGAGAGGGGAGCTAGAAATCGACAAGTGACTTGGCTGCTGTTGGATG
>NZ_JANSJB010000159.1:0-2453 GCF_047462355.1 Synechococcus sp. H55.9
CCGCCCGGCAACCGGCCAGCCCCCCGCCAACGATGACAATGTCGTGCTCCAGCATGAATGGATGTGGGCAAACCCTCCACAGCTAGGATGCCATTTTCCTATCATGCCTGCCCCCGGTAGGCCTCTCCAGCAGCGAACGCGCCGGCGGGGTGTAGCCCTTTCGGCTACGATAGGGGTTGGGCCTGGCTCTGAATTGCGCCCCCGGCGTTGGCCCTGAGGAATGTTGTAGCTGATGCCGTGGGTGAGAAGCTCGCCCTGGAAAGCAGTGCTCCTACGGTCAGCGCCCGGAAATGCTGTTGACTTCACCTTTGCATGAGATTGACACTCCCACCGCTGCGCCTCACCCTGCCCCTGTGGCTGCCCCATGTAACTCTTGAGAACATCCAGGTGGGGCGGGGATCCCTGGACATCGGCCTGTATCTCCAGGCAGGAGGGGTGGGGATCAACGTCCTCAGGAGCACGGGGGAGGTGGAGCTGACGGTGAGGTAGGCTACCGCTCCTGCAGCATGTCCTGGATGGAAAGCTGATCCAGGTTCCAGAGAGGGCCGAGGATGGGGCGGGGATCCACCCCTTGCAGGCGGTTGCGCAGGGCCGAGAGCACCAGGGGGTTGAAGGTGCCGATCTGGGGCAGTTGTTCCTGGATGATCACTTGAAAGCGGTCGTAGAGGGCCTTGCGCTTTTCAAAGTCCAGCTCCCGCACCCCCGCAATAAAGATGCGGTCGATCTCCCGCTCCCAATCGCTCACTTCCACTCCTTCGGCGGGATTGCCGGGCAGATCCCCCAGGTTAAACAGGTGCAGGCGGCCATCGCTGCGCCAGATGTTGGAGCCGTTGTTGGGCTCGGTGCCGCCGCCGCCAAAGCCCAGCAACAAGGTTTCCCAGTCGCGGCTGTCGGTGCGCTGCACCACCGTGTTGAAGGCGATGGGGGTGAAGTCAACGGTGATGCCGATCCGCGCCAGGTCGGCCTTGATCAGGGCGCCGGTGGCCTCCCGCTGGTTGTTGCCGGCGTTGGTGATGAGACTGAAGCGGACGCGGTTGCCGTCGGGATCCCGTAGGTGGCCTTCGGCGTCGTAGGTATAGCCGGCAGCCAAGAGCAGTTGCCGCGCCTTTTCGGGATCGTAGTCGTAGGTGGGCAGGCCCTCTGCCGGGCTGAGGTAAAAGGGGCTGGCGGGGGAGAAGACCGAGTGCTGGATCTCGCCCAGCCCCTGCAGGACGCTCTCGACGTAAAATTGCCGGTTCAGGGCGTGGGCCACCGCCCGGCGGAAGTTCAAATCGTTGAACCAGCGGCTTTTGACGGGATCCACAAAGGGCCGTCCGGTTTGGGGGTTGCGGGCCCGGCTGAGGTTGAAGGCAAAGAAATTGTTGTTGAGGGTGGGGCCGAGATTGTAAATCCTGAACTGATCCCGTTCTTCTTCCCGCTTCAGGAGCTGAAAATCTCTGCCTCGCACCGAAAACACGTCGGTCTCGCCGGAGCGAAACTGCAACAGAGCCGTATCTTCCGAGTCCACGATGCGCAGGATGACCCGCTCGATGCGCGGGATCCCTTCCCCTTTCCAGTAGTAGGGGTTGGGACGGTACACCAGCCGCTGTCCGGGGGTATATTCCTGCAAGATGTAGGGGCCGGCCCCCACCAATTCCTGCACCGGCGTGTCAACTCCCCAGGTCTGGAGAAAGAGGGGGTTGCCCTGGCCGTCCACCTGCTCCACAGTGGGCTGCAGAATGTGCTTGGGCAAGAGAGGGGACCCGGCCTGCAACAGGAAAGGGGCAAAGGGCTCCGGCAGGACAAACTCAACCCGCCGCTCGTCCAAGGCCCGCACCTGGGGCAGCGCCCCCGCCTCGCCGATGCGCAACACATCCCGCGCCGAGGTCGGGATCCGCTCGTCGAAGATGATGCGGTTGAAGGTAAAGTCCACATCTGCCGCTGTCAGGGGCTCCCCGTCCGACCAGCGCAGCCCCTCCCGCAAGGTGAAGACATAGCGCAAGCCGTCCTCAGACACTTCCCAGCCTTCCGCCAGCTCCGGCTTGGGCAGGAGGGTATCTTCATCGAGGGTGACCAGGCCCGCCTCCAGGTAAGCGATGGCGTCGCGGCTGGAGCTCTCGGTGGCCAGATAGGTGTTGAAGGTTTTGGGATCCGAGGTGACGGTGGCAATCAGGTGGGGCGGGCGAGCGGGGGCAGCACAGGCGCTAAGCCAGAGAAGGAGGATCCCTAGGAATAGGGGGGCAAAAAGGCTGCTCTTGAGCTGCTCTGTTGAGGTATTGCTTTGGCCTGCCATTTCCTTTGCTGAGTATCCGAGCAAGTTTGAGGGGGCCCGCCGGCGGCCCAAGCGCTCCGCGCCGCTCACGCGACCACCCCCGGCCCCTCTCCCGGCGGCCCTCACCCCCGGCCCCTCTCCCGGCGGCCCTCACCCCCGGCCCCTCTCCCGGCGGCCCTCACCCCCGGCCCCTCTCCCAGAG
>NZ_JANSJB010000160.1:0-2339 GCF_047462355.1 Synechococcus sp. H55.9
GGGCAGAAGAAGAGACAAAAATCTCGCCGTAAAGCGGATGGGGAAACCCCACCCGCCTGCGCGGTGGGGTAGTTCATAGTTTGATTGCCATTTGACAGTGACCAGAGGATTCAGCTTTGGACGGGCTCGCCCTGCTGAAGGCAGTTTTTCGTTTACTATTCGTCTACTATAGAAGGCTATGACGAAACTCACCCCCAGCTCCAGCTACAGTATTGCTTTGCGCCTGCGCCTGCCCAACCAGCCAGGAGCACTGGCCCGCGTCACCCAGGCTATTGCCGAGGTGGGAGGCAGCCTCAGCCAGATCGACCTCGTCTATCAATCCTCTGCAGAGACGGTGCGGGAGATCTCGGTGGATGCTGTCAGCAGCGAGCATGCCGAGCAAATTCGCGCCGCTGTTGCCTCTTTGCCCAATGTGAAAGTAGAGCGGGTGGTGGATCGCACCTTTGAGCTGCACCGCGGAGGAAAGCTGCAGGTGGTGGCCAAAAGCCCCCTGGAGAGCGCCGCCGATCTGGCCATGGCCTACACACCGGGGGTGGGGAGGGTGGCACTGGACATTGCCGCCAACCCCGCCGCCGTCTATGACTACACCATCAAGGGCAATTGCGTGGGCATTGTTACCGACGGCAGCGCTGTGCTGGGCTTGGGGAACATCGGGCCGGAGGCCGCTCTGCCGGTAATGGAGGGGAAGGCGGCCCTGTTCAAGCGCTTTGCCGATATCGATGCCTTCCCTCTGTGCCTGGCCACCCAGGAGGTGGAAGAAATCGTGGAGACGGTGGTGCGCCTGGCTCCCGGCTTTGGCGGCTTTAACCTGGAGGATATCAGCGCCCCCCGCTGCTTTGCCATTGAATCCCGGCTCAAGGCCCGCCTCAACCTACCGGTGTTCCACGACGATCAGCATGGCACGGCGATTGTGGTGCTGGCCGCCTTGCTGAATGCTTTGAAGGTGGTGAAAAAAAGCCTGGATCAGGTGCGCATTGTGCTCAATGGGGCGGGAGCAGCTGGCATTGCCGTCACGCAACTGTTGCGGCGGGCCGGGGCCAACCATATTGTGGTCTGCGACCGCCAAGGGATCCTCAGCCGCTCCCGCACCGACCTCACCCCAGAAAAGGCGGCAGTTGCAGTCGAGCAGAGCGGATCCCTGGCAGAGGCTTTGGTGGGAGTGGACGTGTTCATCGGGGTGAGCGTGGCCAATGCCCTGGCGGCAGAGATGGTGGAGAGCATGGTGCCGGATCCCATTGTCTTTGCCCTGGCCAACCCGGTGCCGGAGATCCAGCCGGAGCTGGTGAGCGATCGGGTGGCGGTGATGGCCACCGGGCGCAGCGACTACCCCAACCAGATCAACAATGTGCTGGCCTTTCCGGGCGTGTTTCGCGGCGCTCTGGATTGCCGCGCCAAGCAGATCAACACCGAGATGTGCCTAGCGGCCGCCCACGCCATCGCCAATTTGATCCCACCTGAAGATTTGGATCCCCAGTGGATCATCCCCTCGGTCTTCGACGGGCGGGTGGTCTCTGAGGTGGCTGCCGCAGTAGTTCAGGCTGCCCGCCAAACGGGAGTGGCCGGGATCCCTTGAGGGGTGCCCAGGCGGCCTATTGCCCTAGGTTCCCCTTCGCCAAAAGCGGGTGGAAGGCAGCATCCGCTCGACCGCAGGCTTCTGAGGCGTCAGCCCGTCGGGACAGCAATTACCCGTCCTAGCGCTGTGCGGAAGCAAGCTGGCAGTGCAGGGAGGATGTCAACATACCGAGCATCAATCTTTGGCCTGGGGAACGCTTTGGATCCGCAAATGCGGCAACGTTGAAGTCTGCTTTTTTCGGATCCCTTGTAACTTAACAATCCTTCAAGCTTTCTTCCTTCTTTGTGTAGTATTTTGCGCAGACGTCACTGACTTCATCGATTACCCTGAGTTTCAGGTTTCTAATCACTCGGCACTCCCAATGGATATACGTAAGCCGCTCTGCGTCCACATCGTCACCACGCTCACCGCTGCTAGCATTGCCGCTTTGCCTCAGTCTGACCTCGGCAGAGCCCTCAGAGTGGCTCTGGTGGTTGGAGCCGGGAACGCAGTAGCCTCGAGGGTTGCTTGGTCTTCTGCCCGAGACAGGGATCGGCGAGTGCAAAGCCTCCAAGCAAAGATTGAAGGGCTACAGGACCAGTCTGCGCGGAAGGAGGAAGAAATTCAAAGATGGCAGGGTCTCGTCGGAGACTTGTCCCGGCAAGTCCAGGAGAGGGACGAGAAGCTGCAGAACCGGCAAGCGGAACTGACAGAGCTCCAAACCCAGCTTCAGCAGAGCAGCAAGCAAGTCCAAGATCTGGAAGCGCAGCTGGCCGAGCAACAGCGC
>NZ_JANSJB010000161.1:0-2276 GCF_047462355.1 Synechococcus sp. H55.9
TCTGCTTGCCAACGACAAGGGATTTACGATCCCCGAGGTGTTTGGCATGTTGCAGCAGGCAGGGTTGGGCTTTTTAAGCCTGGTGGATATGCCCGACTGGTCGGTGGAGTCTCTCTTTAAGCAAGTGCCGGAGTTTGTGCGGCAACGGCTGGAAACCCTCAGCGTTATGGAGCGGCTGCACCTCTACGAGCTGATCCGGCCTGCCCATCGCCTCATCGACTTTTGGGCCGAGCACGCCGGCTCTTCCCTGGTGCTGCCTTGGACGGATGCGGATTGGCTGACGGGATCCGTGCAGTTTAACCCCCTGCTGATGGACAATACCCGCTTCCACCAGGAGTACAACAAGGCCCTGCAAGAGAACCGCCCCTACGAAATGCAGTGGACAGGGGCCACCCACGGGCGGATCAGCATCCCTGCCGAGAAGGTGAGATGGCTGGCTCCGCTGCTGCAGGGGCCGACTCCGGTGGCAGAGCTGATTCAACGGGTCGTCGAGCTGGGATCCCTGACGAAAGAACAGGCAACCGACGAGGTGTTGACCTTCCTGACGGCGTTGGAAGACTTTCTCTTTGTCATGCTGCAGTAGAGCCGTTTACCCGTTCCCGCTCCAGCCCAGCTCCCCTCTCCCTCTGGGAGAGGGGCTGGGGGTGAGGGCAGTCTCCCTCTGGGAGAGGGGGCGGGGGTGAGGGCAGTGGCCCCAAGCGCCTGAAAGGTGCCTTAATCTGGTTTGAGATGTCGAGAACTGTACGACCCGGATGCCTGCCTGGCCGGCACGTCGTTTCTATGCAGCTCTGCAGCGAGGGCTGACCCAGCCCTTGGATCGCTGGGTAGCCGGGATCACCCTCTGCAACTTGGCGATTGGGGTGATCTTATTTTTGCTGGGCAACCATACGGCCCCCTATGTGCGGGATTTCAACTGGCAACAGCAGCGGGTGGGATCCCAGGAACTGCAGATGGTGCTGACCTTCAACCGCCCTATGGATGCGGACAGCGTTGCGGCCAACTTGGAGATCCAGCCGCCTCTGCCGGGCCGGATGCACAAGCTGGGCCGCCGCTTTTTTTGGACCCTGACAGAGCCGGCCCCCTACGGCCAGACCTACCGGCTGCGCCTAAAGGCCGCCGTGGATGAGCGGGGCCAGCCCATGGTGCGACCTTTTGAGGGGGAGTTTCGCACGCCGGATCGGCAGTTGTTGGGGATCGGCACGGAAGCAGACCAACGGGGGCGGCTGTTGCTCTTTAACCTGGAGACGGGATCCACCACGTTGCTGACGCCGGCGGGGCTGAAGGTCACCCAAATGCAGCCCAGCGCCGATGGCCGCTTCGTCTACTACTTTGCCACCGCCACCAGCCTGCAACACCAGGATCTGTACCGGCTGGATCTGGAGGATCAGTCTTCCCAGTTGCTGTTGGATCACCAGGGCTACCAGAACCTGCGCTTCCAGGTCTCGCCGACAGGGGAGCTGGTGGTAGCGGAGCGGATCCCCCTGCAACGGGATTCCCTCGCCCCTGTCCAGACAGAACTGTGGATCCAGAAAACGAGCCGGGATCCCTTCGAGCGTCTGGAGCTGGATACGGCTTTGGGGGGAGACTTTTTCATCAGCCCTGACGAGAGCAGCCTGCTCATCTCCCAGGGGCAGGGGGTGGGGATCGTGCCCTTGCACCCGCGGGCGGCAGCCGAGAGCTTTTTGGCCCAGTTCGGCCAAACCTTGGCCATCCGTCCCGACGGGGCTTTCGGGGCTTTGCTGCGCTTCAATCCCGACTACACCCGCAGCCTCTTTATCGTCAGCAATACCGGCACCAGCGAGGAGATTTGGGTAACCGAGGGATCCGTAACCAAGGGAGCCTTTTCTCCCGGCGCACCCGTCTTTTACGGCTTGGTCAGCGAGGCCGAGTTTGTTGGTGAGGGCGCGTTGGAATCTCTGGCCTACACCGAGTCCCCCCGCTTGCTGGCAGTGGTGTTCGGCAGCGGGAGGGCGGGCAAGACCGTAGAGGTGGGGCGGGCCGACTACCCCTTTGAGCTGGACTTCAGCCTTTCCCCCGATGGGCGCATGCTGGCCTACACGCTTTTGCAGCCCTTGCAAGAGGAGATCCCGGATCCCTGGGCCCCCCTCAGCCGCACTGGGCAAGCAATCCGCAGCGGGCAAGTGTGGCTGGTGGACTTGCAAGATGGGCTGCCGATCCCCAACAGCCGTCGCCGCCTGCCGCTGGGCAGCAGCGCCCTGGCCTGGATCCCTTAGGCCAAGCAGGAGAGGCCACCTGGGGAGCAAACCTGCCTAGAA
>NZ_JANSJB010000162.1:0-2010 GCF_047462355.1 Synechococcus sp. H55.9
TGCACTGCTTTCAGCTCTTCCAAAAAGCGGTACTGGATGCGGTTGTAGTAATTGGCAGGCATGCGCGTGAGCAGCACATTAAAGGCGCGAATCTGCCCCCGTTCATCTCCTGCCAAAGGCATGCCCCACAGAGCTTCGTTGACCGCGTCGTAGTCCACCGCTGTTATCGGCTTGGGCAGATCGGCTGGACGTTCGATGAGCTTGCCCATGCCGGGACTAGGAACCAAAGCCTGAGGCCGTGGCAGCCGAGTTGCCTGGATCACGCAGCGATCCTTGCGCGTAACCGTCATGCACTCCGTTTCCTCTGCTGTGTAGCTGCCCAGCTCGCCAAAAGTGGCATCCAGCGCCGCTGCCACATAGCCCACCGCCAGATGATCAATGGGACGAGTGCGGTTAGCCTGATCCCCGTACTTGCTCAGCCAGCCTTCTGCGTAGTGGGAGTGGGTGAGCTGGGCTTCGCCACCGCTGGGGCTGGCCTGCAGCTCCAGTCGCCCCAAGCCGAGAAAGCCGAACAACTGGCACGCCACCGCCAGCCGCTCCGTTGCCTGATGCACTCCCAAGGTTTTAAAAGCGCCCTGGAGCAAGCTGTAGAAAATCTCCTGAGCCGCCGTGCGCAGGATGCTCACCCCATCGATCCAGTTGGGATCCTCAATGGTCTGCTGCAAAAATAGGTTGTAGTGGTGGCAGTGGAAAATCACTGGCTCGCCAAAGAGAGAGAACAGCTTGCGAGCGCGGTCAAGGCGTAAATGCTCCAACATAGATGGCCTGAGCTCGAGGGGATAGGAAGGGACAACAGTTAATAACTCCCACAACTTTAGCCTTTAGCTTAATCAGCGGGAAGCCCTGCACTGTATTTGTGTTCCGTAGGTGGCGTAAGCCATATTGGGTTTACTCAAGAGCAAATCAGTGTCGGGATGAAAGCCGTTGTGCTGCAATTGAGGAGAACAAGTTCAATCTCTGGAGAGTTTCCCGCCGTGGGTCGCACGGCGGCAGCACGCTGCGACCTCTGTACCAAAAAATAAGTCTGGGAAGCAGGAAGCCCGTAAGCTATCGGTTCGCGCAGCGTGGCGTAAGTCATGTTGTGTTGGCTCAACGAGAATGAGTGTCGGGAGTCGTTCAACTGGGCAAAGCAATAGGCAAGTGCTCTACCCCCAATACGTCAGATACCGCTTTGTGGAGAATGCGGAGCTCCTGGGAGTTCAGGGTGCCTTTTTCAAGGCGGTTGCGGTCAATGCCCGTTTTCAGGGACAAGCGCAGCATGACAAAGTTGGGATCCGGAGCGTAGCGCTTGGCGTAGCTAATCAAAGCCTGAGCAGTGGATAGAGTGTCGTCTTGAACAGGAGGCAGCAGCGGTTTGCCGTCGATGAGGATGGCTTTGATGCGCTCTGAAATTGCTTTGAGGTCGATGATGGAGCGGGTTAAAAACAAAACAAAGTAGGGACTTTTGGGGAAAGACTTCAGAATCACCCGCACATGAGACGAGCCCGCTGTGAGGTAATCCGCCTCCTCCTCAGGGCTGACCGTTTGGCAAAGGCGGTTGTTGGCCTGCAATAGGTCGCTGGCGTAGGTGCCCAAAAGTTCCAGCGCCTGCTCTTCCTGGGTGTCGCTGGCGTAAGTTACCTTGGCTACCGTTTTGCCATCCGTAACTCGCCCTATCAAGACGGCAATAAGGCCAGGCAGCCCAGCAATATGCTGCTCAATTACACTTTGCAGGGTGCGGATAGCCATGCTCCTCTTTGCTC
Organism: Synechococcus sp. H55.9; assembly: GCF_047462355.1. Classification (NCBI taxonomy): domain Bacteria; kingdom Bacillati; phylum Cyanobacteriota; class Cyanophyceae; order Synechococcales; family Synechococcaceae; genus Synechococcus; species Synechococcus sp. H55.9. Next base: position 1,743 of record NZ_JANSJB010000162.1, read on the forward strand.
CTCAAGGTGAAGGCTAGGTTGTCCTCTCATCGTAACGAGTAGGAAGGCTAACCTGGGAGTATTTAGAAGGGATGTTAACAAAGACCCCTGAGGACGCTCAGCCCTCGCGCCACGGATCCCAGTTCTCGTGAAATTTGCCTTCCAGAATGGCCTGGCGCATTCTTTGGGTGTAGCGCACGAGCTCCGTGATGTTGTGGATGGAAAGCAGAGTGTAGCCCAGGATCTCTTGGGCGCGGATGAGGTGGCACAAATAGGCGCGGCTGAAGTG
>NZ_JANSJB010000163.1:0-1999 GCF_047462355.1 Synechococcus sp. H55.9
GTTGCTGATTTCTCTTATTGGCTTGGGCTATATGGTGCGGCAGACGGCGCTGCCGGAGTTTCGAGCTGCCGGATTGGCCCATCTTTACTTCGTGGGCTTGGTCTGGACACTGGTGATCGCCCTGGGCATGATTCTCTCGGTGCTGCCTTTTGTCGGTCGTACCCCTCTAGCGGCTTTGAGCCAATATCTGGGGGTGTTTTGGCTGTGGCAAATGGGGTTGGGCCACTGGCTCAACGGCCTGGTGGATCCGCCGCGCCTTCCCTACTGGATCACCGGTGGGATCCAGATCTTGGCCGGAGTTGCCTGCCTGCTGTGGGGGCTGGAGTGGCAGTATGCGGTGGCAGGGGGGATCGGGGCTTTGGCCATGCTGCTTCTGATCCCGCTGCATGGATCTCGATAGATCTCACTGATCTCCCTCTGAGGCCTTATCCAGGTGCACCTGCCAGACTTGGCCCAGCGCCCTCACCTCATCCCCAAGGCGCAATTTGCGCCCGCGGCGGGTTTCCACCTCGCCATTGACCTGCACCTGTCCGGCTTGGATCAACTGCTTGGCCTGCCCACCGGTGGACACAACCCCCGCCCACTTGAGAAACTGATCCAGCTTAATCACGGGATCTGTCGCCATCACTGCACCCAAAGGGTTTTGACATCGACCAGTTGTCCCATTGCCTGTTTCTCCACTCTGGCATTTGCATTCTGCCCGGAATGGGGCTCGGGAGAGAAAAATTGGTGATGTTTGGGATCAGGGTTGCAAGCTGCTCGTGGTTGCCGTTGGATCCCCGGCCCAGAACTCATAAGCGGCTTGCGACAGGCTGGCGATCAGCTCTTCGGCTCTGGGGTCGTTGGGGGTTTCTCGCTTCACCCACACCGCCGCCACATAGCGTCGCCCGTTGGGCAAATCCAGGATCCCGGCATCTCCCACCACCGAGCGCAGGGTTCCCGTCTTGTGGGCAATGCGCACCTCCTGGCCCAGGTGGGGTCGAAAGTAGGAAGGCCGTTGGGTACGCCAGAGAATGTCCAAAAAGCGGTCGCGGCTGCGGCGGCTAAGCATGCGCCCCTGCTCCACTTGGCTGAGCAACCAAACCATGTCGCGTGGGCTGCTGGTGTTGGTGCCCTCCAGATCCGGTAGCCACCAGGAAATTTGCGTGTGCTGTAGCCCCCACTGACGAAATTTTTGGTTGAGAGCCTCCTGTCCACCCAGGCGATCGATGATCAGATTGGTGGCGAAGTTGTCGCTGAGGGTGCTCATCAGGGTGGCCGCCTCCAGGGCAGAGACCTGGGATCCCAGGGGACGGGTTTGGAGCACGCCCGCTCCTCCTGCCTTGAGATCTTCCCGCAGGGCGAGCGGTTCATCCAGCCGCACCTGCCCGGTTTCCACGGCCTGGAAAAAGGCCAAGAGAATGGGGATCTTGATTACGCTGGCGGCAGGAAAAGCCTGATCCGGCCTGACGCCGGCAAAGGCGCCGCTTTCCACTTCCCAAAACAGGGCCCCTGCCGTCAACCCCGGTTGGTCGGCCAAAGCGGCTAGGCGCTCCTGCAAAGCCGGGATCGCCTCTCCCTGCAGGGTATCGCTCGGCCCTGGATCCCCAAGCTGCGTCGTGGCAGGTTCTGTCTGTCCAGTGGGGGTTGATTGCAGCAGTTGCGAGAGGCCGGCCATTGTCAGGCCCAGGATGAGACTGAAGCTCAGGCCCCTGAGCAACACTTCTCCGAGGGCCGGAGAACGTCCTGGGCGGCGAGGCTGGACAGCCCGTTGGCGCAGACGGGCGATGGCTTTTTGGCGGGCCAGACGCAGCGGCTGAGGGTGGGAGGCAGCCGGGGCAGGAAGCAGGCGCCCAGAACCCCCCAATAGGGCATCCTTAGCGGATCGTGAGGGGCGGCGGGGATCCCGAGGCTTCTTGGGCGTTGGTCTCCTCTCCCTTGCTCCGGCCATGAGAACAACTGCTCCCACACAAGGCTTGCGTAAAGATGTTGACAGTTTTACCAGCTCTGGTGGCTCGGT
>NZ_JANSJB010000164.1:0-1905 GCF_047462355.1 Synechococcus sp. H55.9
CAGGGATCGGCAGAGGCAGATCTAGGATGAGACTTGGCAAACCTTGGCCTGGAGAACGGATCCCATGCCTCGCTTTGAAAACATCGTTGCCGCCATCGACGGCAGCGGCCCCACCGAGCAAATGGTGCACACGCTGCTATCTTTGCCGGCCTTTGCCCAGTGCCATGTAACCCTGCTGCATGCGGTGCCTTCCCAGACCTCTGCTGAGGACATGCGCGCTGCCTGGCAAAAGGGACAGGAGCTGTTGGCCCAGACGCTGCAGACTTTTCCCCCGCGGCCTGGGTTGAAGATCAGCACTCAACTGGTGGAAGGGGATCCCAAGGTGGTGGTGTTGCAGGTGGCCGAGTCCCTGCCCAATCCCCTGATCGTGATGGGATCCCGCGGGCGCAACCGCATCATGGCCATTTTGCAGAACTCGGTCAGCCAATACGTCTTCCAGCTCGCCTCCTGCCCCATGCTGCTGGTCAAAGACGACGCCTACGTCAAGTACCCCAGCCATGTCATGGTGGCCCTCAACAACTCTCCTGCCGCCCAGGTCGCCTTTGCCACGGCCCTGGATCTGGTTGCCGGCATCTCAGGGGCCCAGATTTTTCTGGCCTCGGTACAACTGGATGCCGATGCCCAAGGCCGGGACGAGGTTATAGACAAAGCCATTGCCACCCTCAAAAGCCGCCAAATCGGCCACCAGGTGTTTACGGCGGTCGGGGATCCCGGCACCGAGATCGTCCGCTTGGCGGAAGAGAGCAAGGCCGACCTGCTGGTGATGGGATCCCCAGATCGCCGGCCCAGCATTGCCCGCAGCATCCCCGACTTGGATCGGCTGCTGGGGCGCTCCATCTCCGACTATGTGCGGGTCCACATCGGCTGCCCCGTGCTGATGGTGCGCTCGGCCCAAGAGAAAGATTGACCGACTGCTAGATCTTTGTTCAGCTTTCGACGAGAAAAATATGGGCTGGCATCGTCCAGGGATCCAGCTTGATGTAGTTCGTGGATCCCTGCCAGGAATACTGCTGGCCATCCAAAAGGTCGATCACCTTGAAAGTTTGCCAGTGTTCCAAACCCAAAGCCCCCAGGTTGAGGGTGACCCAGCCGGATTGAATGTGAAACGGATCCAAGTTGACCGCCACCAAGATGCGGTTGCTGCCATCAAAGGTGCGCTTGGAATAGCAGATCAGGGCCTCGTTGTCGGTGGGGTGAAACACAAGGCTCCAGTCGCTTTGCAAAGCCGGGTTTTGCCGTCGGATCCGGTTCACCTGCGCGATCAGAGGCCGCAAGTTATCCGGTGCGTCCAGATCCCAGTGACGGATTTGGTATTTTTCCGAGTCCAGATACTCTTCGCTGCCGGGGCGGAGGGGACGGTTTTCGCAGAGTTCAAAAGCGGGGCCGTAGATGCCGTAGCTGGCCCCCAGCGTGGCCGCCAGGATGAGGCGCAGCATAAAAGCCGGGCGTCCCCCCTTTTGCAAGAACTCGTTTAGAATGTCCGGCGTGTTGGGCCAGAGGTTGGGGCGATAGTACTCCCGCATCGGGGTTTGGGTGAGCTCGGTGAAGTACTCCGTCAGGCCCCACTTGTCGTTGCGCCAGGTGAAATAGGTGTAAGACTGGGTGAAGCCCAGCTTGGCCAAGGATTTCATCAGTTTGGGGCGGGTGAAGGCTTCAGACAAAAAGATTGTCTGCGGGTGCTTGGCCTTGATCTGGCCGATGCACCACTCCCAAAAGCCAAAAGCCTTGGTGTGGGGATTATCAACCCGAAAGATGGTGACTCCCTGGTCGATCCAGTATTCGATAACGCTTTTTAACTCCTCCCAGAGGGCCTGCCAGTTTTCCGTCTCAAAGTCGAGGGGGTAGATGTCTTGATATTTCTTGGGCGGGTTCTCCGCATATTGAATGGTGCCGTCGGGCCGCTTT
>NZ_JANSJB010000165.1:0-1869 GCF_047462355.1 Synechococcus sp. H55.9
CCTCTGGGAGAGGGGATGGGGGTGAGGGCAGAGGGGCCGGGGGTGAGGGCTTGAGCGGCGCAGAGTTCCCAGAGCGTCAAAGATTGGGATCCTTGAGTTGGACGGGGAAATGAGCGGGTATAAACTCCAGCAATTGGTTTATCGTATGGACATCCCTGCCCAAGCTGCTTCTTCGCTGCACCTGCAAACCTATGGCCCCCGATCTCACCAATCGCATTTTGGGTGGCCGCTACCAACTGATTCAAGAAATCGGTGGCGGCGGCATGGGATCCGTCTTCCGCGCTTTGGACTTGCACAACAACCGCCAAGAGGTGGCTGTTAAGATCCTGCATGCCCCTATGCTGCTGAGCCGGGGTGACGCCCAGACCGATCTGCGTCGCCGCTTTGCCGAAGAGATCCGCGTCAGCACCCTTCTGGGCCAGCATCCCCGCATCGTCAAAGTCTTGGATCACGGCCAAGAGGGGGAGCAGGCCTACTTGGTGATGGAGTACCTCAAGGGGCAGGATCTGGGCAAGCTGATTCGAGAAAAAGGGGCTCTGCCGCTCCGGCAAGCCCTTCGGCTGGCCCTGCAGGCCTGTGAGGGGCTGCACTTTGCTCATACATTTCAAGCCAAGGTCGAGGGCCGTGAGATTCGGGGCGTCATTCACCGCGACATCAAGCCCAGCAACCTGTTTGTTGAGCGGGTTTTTCGAGATGGCCAGCTCACGTCGCAACTGAAAATCCTCGACTTCGGCGTAGCCAAAACCTTGGCGGATCACACCCTTAGCCTGGGCACCCAAAAAGGGGGTGGATTTATCGGCACCGCTCGTTACGCCTCTCCCGAACAGATACGGGGCAAGTCTCTGGATGCCCGCTCAGACATTTACTCCCTGGGGGTGGTGCTCTACGAGATGCTGACGGGATCCATGCCCTTTCAATTGGAAACCGACTCTCTGCACAGTTGGATCCACGCCCATTGCTACGAAAGCCCCCTTGAGATCAACCCGGAGACAACCCCGCAGCCGATCCCGCCTGCCTTGGCAGCAGTGGTGATGGATTGCCTCAAGAAAAACCCCGACGAGCGGCCGCAGACGATGCAGGAGCTAGGGGAGCGGCTGCTGCAAGCCTATGAGCTGACGGTAGCCACTCAACTCTCCAGCAGCCAGGCCAGTACCGTGATTCTTCCCACCGGCGGTGCCAAGGCTCAAAACGAGGCTCCATCCTCTTCCGATCCCAGGCTGCCGCTCGCAACCACCGGCAATACAGGATCGACTGCTGGAGCCTTTGAAGATATCCGCGATGAGGATCTGGATCTCATTGAAGATGAGCCGGTCTCTCCCCCAGGTGCAGGGATCCCCTACTACATCGCCGGGCAGGAACCTCTCCCCTCAACTACCTCGGCAGAAGCTGCACCGGATCCCTCCTCTCAAGCTGCAGGCGAAACTCCCAAAACCCCCTCTACAGTCATCCCAGCCAGCAACACCCGCCCGGCTACTCCCCCTCAGGATCTCCCCGTCCCACCACGAACGGATACTCCCCGCACCCGCCCTCTGCCGCAAGCTGCCCCCCCAACGGTTCTCCAGCCTTCTGGCAGCAGCCTGAAGTGGGTCTTGGCTGGGGGAGGCGCTGTGGCTTTGTTGGCCGCCTTTTGGCTCTGGCCGCGCCCAGCAACCCGCGATACCCAGGAAGAGCCGGAGCCGATCCCTACCGCCGCAGTCACCCCAACACCTACCCTCGAGCCCGCCCCCACTCCGGTGGCGACACTTACTCCAACTCCGGCACCAACACCCACTCCCACTCCGGTGGCAACGCCTACTCCAACTCCGGCACCAACACCCACTCCCACTCCGGTGGCAACGCCTACTCCAACTCCGGCACCAACACCCACTC
>NZ_JANSJB010000166.1:0-1781 GCF_047462355.1 Synechococcus sp. H55.9
GCGACCAACCGCTAAGCTAATCTAACAATGGACTTCCATCCTCATGCCCAATGCCGATTGTGCTCATCTGTGGCCCTGCCCGCTGCGGCAAAAGTCGGCTGGCGGAGAACCTGGCGGCTGCTTCCGGCCTGCCGGTCATCTATCTGGCCACCGGGCCCAAACCCGACCCTGAGGCCGACCCGGAGTGGGCCGAACGGGTTCAGCGGCATCGGCAACGGCGTCCCCCCACTTGGCAAACCTGGGAAACCGGGCCCGACCTGGGGGCCGACCTGCAAAAGCTGCCCCAGCCCTGTTGTGCTCTGGTGGATTCGCTGGGGGGGTGGGTGGCGCAGGGCCTAGACTGTCCCGCTGCAGAATGGGATCCCTTGGTGCAATCCTTCTTGGCAACCTTGCCAGTCCACAGGGGGGAGATCATCCTGGTGTCAGAAGAGGTGGGCTGGGGGGTGGTGCCCGCCTATCCGTTGGGACGCCGCTTTCGGGATCGGATGGGGGAGCTCACCCAAAAGCTGGCTCCTCTGGCCGACCAGGTGTTTTTGGTAACCGCAGGCTTTGCCCTCGATCTCACCCGCTGGGGGATCCCGGTGGCAGGCGAGGTGGGGCAGAGCTGAGATAAGCTGCATTTGCAAGTCAGATATCAGATAGCCGTGTCGTCGTGCCGATTACCTTCTACCTTCCTGCCAAGGCCATCCAATCTCTGGATCTCACCCCTGGCCACGAATTAATGAAAACCCTGATGGCGGATCCCGTCCGGGCTGCCCAACAGGTGCAATGCGCCATCGATTGGCCGCGCAGCCCCGACGATCCGCGCGAGCTGTCGGAGATCCCGGAGGTGCGCCTGTGGTTTATCCGTTGGGATACGGTCTGCCCCTGGATGCCCTACTTCCTCAACTGGCGCCAAGGAGAGCTGGCCCGCTACGCAGCCATGTTGGTGCCTCATCAATTCAACCCTCGCGAGGGCATTGTTTACAACCCAGAAGCACTGGAAATCTTTGTCTATCAGAAGATCTTTGTGTTGATGCGTTGGTTCAAGCAGCAGAAACTGGGATCCCTCTCGATGCTGCGGGATATGGCTTTGGTGTTTGGCTTCGAGGTTCAGCCGGAGTTTCTCACTCTCTGGGAGTCTGAGGCGGGGGATCCAGAATCATGAGGGTGATGGTGGCCGATACTTGGCCGGCGATCCCCGGAGCCGCAGCAGTGGCCGGCGCCTGGCAAGAGGTGACCCAAAACCCTTGGGGCCGGCTCAGGGTGGATTCCAACCCTTCGGAAGCTCAGCTCAAGGCCCTCTGGCAACAAATCTGCGAGTGGGCAGGAGAAAAAGATCCCCTACTGGTTCTGCCGGGCAGTGTCGCCGATCCCCTGGGGCCAGGCCAAACCTGGGCGGATCTGGCCCATGCGTGGGGGTTCAGCTTGCTCTTAACGCTGCAACGGAAGGCCGCCCTGAGCCAAGCAACCGTCTTTGCCGCCCTGATGCGCCAAGCCAAGGCCCGCAGCTTGGGGTGGGTGCTGGTCGGATCCCTGCCCGAAACCGAGGATCCCCAAGCTTTGGAAGAGCTGGATGCAACTTTGATCCCACACCTGGAGGCTCAAGTCGGAATACCGGTGCTGGGGAGAATGGCTCTGGATGGGCAGATCCTTTGGGACACCGATTTCCTGGAGCAACTGGGCTACGTTCGTTGATCTCCTTCCCATGACAGGAGCCTGAGGCTCGCCCGCCAAGCCCTTGTTGTGGAGCGCTATCCCTAACTCCCCTCTCCCTCAGGGAGAGGGGCTGGGGGTGAGGG
>NZ_JANSJB010000167.1:0-1755 GCF_047462355.1 Synechococcus sp. H55.9
GACTCTCTAGGAGATGAGCTTGTAGAACTGTGGCCACTTCGAAAAACAGATCCAGGTAGCCGTCATCCCATAGCCGAGTGAGGAGTTGAGTTAGGAGTGACTCCTGGGTGATGTCTATGGTCTCCTCACCCGCCAGACTGACTAAGTGCTCCACTAGGGCCTGCCCGTAGAAGCCGACGGCCAGCTCGTCTTGAGCTTGCAAGGCCCGGAACAGCAGAACTTGAGTGTTATCCCGCCGGACTGGATCCAGCTCAAAGGCCATCTCCCTCAGCTTTAGGCAGATCTGGAGACGCTGCTGGGAATCCTGGCTGGGTGTATTTTCCAGACGGCCTGCCAAAGACAGCAATAGCTCTACGACTTTCTCCGGGGGCAGGATCCCGGTCTTGACCAAGGATGTGTAGACCTGGTAGGCGAGGTTTAGGCGGCCCGAAATCAAAACTTGCTCCAGTGCCGCGAGGGCGATTGCCACCCGGTCAGCCGGGAAAGCTTCTTCTTCAGACGGCGAAGGCACCTCAAGATCAAAGAGGCCCCACAAGAACTCTCTCCACGCCTCTGGATCTTGCTGTAGGTAGAAAGTCGCCAGCCATTCTGCGAAGGCATCTGGCGATTGCTGCAACAGTTGCTTGGCTTCCAGAATCCGAGCTTGCAGGGTGGGGTTCATGGGCGGAAGGGAGAGCGCTGGTCTTAACTGGTCTTAATTTGCCATGCAGAGGCCCGCTCGGCCAAACTACGGAACCTTTCTAGACCCACCCCCCTCAAGATCCGCAATTTCGCTGGGGGGCAGTCTGTTATGAATTGCCCTCAGGCTGGGTATGTTAAGACTGGCAGGTAACCTGCACAAGTAACTCTCTAGTAACTAAGGATCGAGTACTATGAGCGCGAAGTCTCGTCAGTCTCTGTTGCGGGCCAAGCTGGCTCAGCAACTTCTCTCCCAAGCCAAGGGCTTCACCCTGATCGAACTGCTGGTGGTGATCGTGATTGTGGGCGTGCTGTCTGCGGTGGCGATCCCTCAGTTCTTGAACCAAGTGCGCCGCTCCCGTACTGCGGAAGCGCAAGCCGCTCTCAGTGCGGTGGGGCGGGGCTCTGAGGCTTATCGCTTGGATTTCACAAAATACCCTACTGCCTACAGCGTAATTCAGTTCGGCTGCCCCACAACTTACTGCGGTGCTCGAGGCGACAAATATATGAACGATCCTTGGAGCACCCCAAACTACGGTACGCCGGTGGCTAGTAACGTTTCGAACACCTCTCCTCAAGGGATGCGGTGGGATACTACTGCTCTTGCTGGCAGCACCCAGTATATTAACTCCAGTGGTAACCCTATCCAATGCACCATTGGCTTGGGAGCCCAACAGACAGTTGTACCTACCCTTACGACGTTCGCAGGCAAGAGCTGCAACGTGTTTGACTAATTTCTGCTGGTTCCGCTGTTTATTCGGCTCCCTTGGGGGGAGCCTTTTTAGTGCTCTGGGGCAACCTGAGATCCTCACGGGGCAAGTACAGTCGCAAGTAACTGGGAAGGATGGCAGATGCAGGTGAAGATACCCTCTTCTATCAAGCTCTGGTTAATCATGGAGTTGCTGCAGAGTATGAACTTTTGGTAAAGAGTCGCCATTTGATTGATACAGCCTGTTAAAGAATCAAGGGGTGCAGTAGCAACACTTAGCAAACCAACTCTGGAAGCAGGATGGATTAATCAGTAGTAAAGAAGTCTGCACTATCTGCTCCAGGCTATACTTCCCAACTCTGGAAAAC
>NZ_JANSJB010000168.1:0-1693 GCF_047462355.1 Synechococcus sp. H55.9
CAGTAGGTTCCCGGCACCAGCAGCTCGTCGAAGCCCGAGGCAAAAGAAAGACTGTCCGTCAACAAAAAGCCACCTGCTGAGATCACTTCCAGGTTGCGAAGATTGAGATCTGCGTTTGCACTGCAGTTGAAGGAAATCAAAGAAGTAGCAAACAGACGAGCTGCTTCCTCTCGATTAGCAGTTTGGGCAAGAAAGGGTAAATTCGCTTTTCTCAAAAGTTGAGCCAGTCGACAGCGTCTAGGATGAAGGGTAGTTTTGAAAAAAAGGGATCTCGATGGCATGCTAATGGAGTTCAACTGTCCTACGAACACAACTCTGCTTTCTCTCGTTGCCGACCAATCGTGAGTGACAGTGCGCATCGAGATCAAGGGCAGCCACGCTAAATCTCTGGCTCCCGCTGCAGAAAACCAGTGGAGGTGCTGGCGAGTGTAGGCAGTAGCTACATAATCAAAGCCTTCAGTAGCCCAGTAGGTCAAAAGGTAAGTGACAGGGAACTCATGATGATGGGTGTCTCCAGCCAGCAGGACAGTTGGGCAGCCGAACTTCTTGGTGTTGAAAGGGTTGCTATGCTCGATGCTAGCAGTCCAAACTATGACTAGATCAAACTCTTTATCTTCGATTTGATCTGTTCGCTGTACGAACTCGTAGAGGTCATAATCTCTCTGAGGGCACTCAATCAAGCCTTTAGGAATGCTACAAAAATTGAAGCCCCACCCTTTCGCTCTTCCTTCTGGACACAAGGTCACTTGTCGATTTGAGAAAACAGGAGGCGGAATGTAATCTGCCCCAGTTGGCCAGCTTAGGAGAATATAGGGCTCTAGGGATTCAGTCTTGCTATGCTCCATGGCTCGTTCTTCCACTTTGGTCAGCTCCTTTTCTGAGCGCAGCCCTACTCAGATAACAGAGACAGCCATAGCTGCCTTGAAAAATCTCCCCCTGCCAGATCATGTGAGACGGATCCAGCATCTGGTCAATCTGCTTGCGGTCTTGCTCCGAGCCAAACTCCACATAGATAACCTTGATGCCCTTGAGCCATGGCTCCAAACTGGTCAACACCTCTACCCCTTGTCCACCTATAGCCACCCTGAGCACATCGATGCGCTCCAGACCTAGCTCCTGCAAGGCTGTCCTAGCTTCTCGAAAAGCCAGCACCTGCTCCACTCCCCACTCTGTTTGAGAGTCTTCTGGCCAGAGACGACGAGTCCTGAGGCTATTCTGCCCTGCTAGGCCCACTGGATGCACATGGCAGTTGCCCAAAATAAGAGTATTCTGTTGCAGCAGTTGCAAGGCCAGGGGATCCGCCTCAAAGCAATGAATAACTGCATCCGGGCAAAATCCGCGAAAGCAGAGGCTAGCAAGCCCAACATCAGCTCCAATGTCAACAATAGTCTTTATGCCGGAAACAGATGAGGGGAAGTCAAAATAGGCCGCTCTATAAAAAACTGTATCTTCGTAGATCTTCGCGTAAAACTTAAGCCCGTTTACAGTCAAACTAGGCATTGGAGACGTCATCAATTTAGCTGCATTAGTTAAAGAGAAGTTGGCAGTCTTCTCCTAAGATAAAACCAAAGTTAGCTCTCAAGGGTTGCCCCAGCCTCTGTAAGTCCCTGACTGTACACACAGCCACATCAAACACTGGCCAGCTTGCTGGCTCTCCTGTTAGCTCATGCACCCGCTCAGCCACGCCCCTCTG
>NZ_JANSJB010000169.1:0-1690 GCF_047462355.1 Synechococcus sp. H55.9
GTGCTGCAGATCCCCAGCCCCTCTCCCTGAGGGATGGCCCAAGCGCTCCGCGCCGCTCACGCGACCACCCCCGGCCCCTCTCCCGCTCTCACCCCCGGCCCCTCTCCCTGAGGGAGAGGGGGGTAGTGTTCCATCGTGGGTGGGAGGGGAGCTGACGCGGGATCCCTGAACTTAGCGCAGGGGCGAGTGCAGCAGCACCACCAGCCGCTCTTCCAGGAACTTGAGGTTGGCCACCACTTGGTTAAAGGCCTCTTCGGGGGTCCAGTCCATGAGATCTAGGGCCTTGGCCGCCAGCGCCTGTACGGGCACAGGCTCTTCCCCAAAAACATCAATCAGCCAGCGTACCGAGAAGGGATCGATGACAATGTTGCCTTCGGATCCCGGCCAGCCGTTGATGTTGACCGGGCCGTTGTCGCGGATGGCATTCTCGAAGGCAACCTTGGCGTTGAGACGCAGCAGCAGAGGATGGGCCTGCACGGAGCCGTTTCGCCATTCTTCCAGGGTAAAAGGGGCTGGTGGAGCGGGGCGAGGGTGGCCACACCAAAAATCAATCAGCCGGGTCAGGTTGGGAAAAATCAGCTCGATAAAGTGCAGCAGCTCCTCTTGGCTGAGCTTTTTAAGGTGGCGCAGGGCGTAGGGAACCGGCTTGGTGAGGACTCGCTCCAGCTTCCACTGCTGCCAGTTCACCATGCTAATGAACTCCAGCCCGGCCTGGCGCAGCATCTCGAACACCTGGGGCACCGTAAAGCCCTTGTCGCTGCGCAGCAGAAAGTTGGCCAGGATCCCGTTGGTGGTTTTGATGGCGTCTCCCTGCCAGTGGCTTTTGACGAAGCTGCCTTCATGGAGGGCATCCATCAGCTCTCGGAGAATGGGAACAGCTTTGGCAGCCGGCTCGTCCATCACCCCCAGCAGCTCCATGGCATCCTGCATGTTGAAAATAAACTGCCGCTGATAGAGGCTGTGGACGTTGGTGCGGATAATGCCCTCGGGTTTGAGCACCTGGCGCATGCCTTTGAGTCCGGCCACCGGATCTTCCAGCAGGTAGAGCACGTCGTTGCAGGCGATGAAATCAAACTGCTCCCCTAGCGCTCCCATATCGGTGATGTCTGCTACTTCAAAGCGCACATCTGGGATCTGGTGGAACTCGAAGCGCTGCCGGGCCATCTCCAGCGATTTCGGCGAGATATCCACCCCGACCAAAGAGGCACCTGGGTTGGCCGTGGCCAGAACCAGGGTTTCCCAGCCGGAGCCGCAGCCGGCGTTGAGCATCACTTTGCCTTCGGGCTTGACCACCTTGCGATCTCGCACGTAGCAGGCGGTGGTGTAGCTGTTGGCAAACAGGGCAAAGGTATCCGTAACCGTCTGCTCGATGGGGACGTTGGGATAGGGAAATTCGTCGAACTGCGCCTGCACCAACTTCGAGGCAGATTGCTCCGGCATAGGGATCCTTTTTTCTCTGGAGCCTATGGTAGCCAATCTTTAGCTTGACAGCGCCTCTTGTTTATTCCAGCCGCTCCTCGGTTTGCGGGTCAAAGAGGTGGAAGTGATCCATGTCAAAGACCACTTCTGCCCATTGGTTGACGCGAAGCTGGGTACGGGGATCCACGCGGGCCACAAACTCCTGCTCGGGGAGGATCCCTTCGGCGTCGGTGGTGCTGAGGTGGAGGATGACCTCGTGGCCCATCAGCTC
>NZ_JANSJB010000170.1:0-1567 GCF_047462355.1 Synechococcus sp. H55.9
TTGCTGCCCACTTCTACACCGTCTTCCAGCACCACCCGGCCCGCCTGCAGCATGCGCCGCCAGGAGCCATCGGGGAGAGGAATGTGGCCAAAGCCGTCGTCGCCAATCACAGCGCCGCTGTGGATGAGGCAATCGTCGCCAATCTCCGTGCGCTCGTGAATGACGCAGTTGGCGAAAAGCTGACACCGGGATCCAATCCGCACGTAGGGGTAGATGGTTATGTTGGGGTGGATTTGGGTGTAGTCGCCGATCCTCACCCCTTCCATCACCACCACATGCGGCCCAATGGCCACCCCCTCTCCCAACTCAACGCTGGGATCGATCACGGCTGTGGGATGGATCCCGGTGGGCAGGCGATAGGGTTGGTAAAACAGCTCGATGGCCTGGGCAAAGAGCAAGCGGGGATCCCTGCCCCGCAGGCAGGGGATGGGGCGAGGTAAAGCTATAGATTCGCCCACGATGACGGCGCTGGCTTGGGTTTGCTCCAAGAGGGGCAAGTAGCGGTCTTCGCTGAGGAAGCTCAACTCGCCTGGGCGAGCTTCCGCCAGGCTAGCTACGCCGTGGATCTCGAGGGTGGGATCCCCCTCGTAGGCGCATCCCAATTTTTGGGCGATCTCCTGTAGCCGCATCAGGGTTGGTGTCCTCTACGATTGCAACAGCCGCACATCCATCACAGTGCCGCGCAAGTTGTAGCTAAAAGTCTCCAGCTCCAGGGGAACGCCAACTTTGACGCGGTTGTTGCCCAGGACAATGCCGTTCTCGGTCCGCTGGCCCCGTCCCCGCAAGGTAAACACCAGATCAAAGCGGTAGGACTCTGGGTCAGGCAAGTTCTCGACCCGTCCATCGGGGAAAACCACCGGAACCGTGCGGCTGACATTTTCTATCCGCACCACTTCCACCTGGCCGTAGGGCTGGTTGCGGATGATCAAGTCAGCCTTCTGACCCACTTGAAAGGGTTCCAGGGATCGGCTGCTGACCCCCCGCACGATCATGTCCACTTCCACCGGCAGGGTAGGGCCGCCCCCCACCTGGACGACGCTGCCCGCTTGCCGCCCTGGCAAAAACAAAACGGCGACAATGGCCGCCACCACAATCGCCAGCGCCCCCAGATCTAGGAGACTGACTTTTCCCAAAAGACGTCCCTGTCCGTCAATGAGCCGCATAGCCCCCTCTCCTCCAACACACTGTTTTGATTCTAGGCAGGTTTGCTCCCCAGGTGGCCTCTCCTGCTTGGCCTAAGGGATCCAGGCCAGGGCGCTGCTGCCCAGCGCCAGGCGGCGGTGGCTGTTGGGGAGCGGCAGTCCATCTTGCAAGTCCACCAGCCACACTTGCCCGCTGCGGATGGCTTGCCCAGTGCGGCTGAGGGGGGCCCAGGGATCCGGAATCTCCTCTTGCAAGGGCTGCAAAAGCGTGTAGGCCAACAGGCGTCCGTCCGGAGAAAGGCTGAAGTCCAGCTCAAAGGGGTAGTCGGCCCGCGCCACCTCTATGGTCTTGCCCGCCGGGGCCGCGCCGCCGCTGCCGAACACCACTGCCAGCAAGCGGGGGGACTCGGTGTAGGCCAGAGATT
>NZ_JANSJB010000171.1:0-1548 GCF_047462355.1 Synechococcus sp. H55.9
GTAACGGGCACAAAGTTTTTTGAATCGACGAGATTGCCTAGCCTGGATGAATTTGACATGCTCATCGTCATGGGCGGCCCTATGAGCGCCAATGATGAAAGGGCGTTTCCTTGGCTAGTGCAGGAGAAGGGGTTTATCCGCAATGCCATTGAGGCCGGCAAGTCGGTTTTGGGCATCTGTCTGGGGGCACAACTGATTGCCAGCGCAATGGGTAGCCGAGTGTTTCCAAATCCCGTTAAGGAAATAGGTTGGTGGCCGGTACAAGGGGTACAGCCCCCTGATGAGCTAACCTTTCGCTTCTCGCCCTCAATTGAGGTTTTCCACTGGCACGGGGAAACTTTTGAGCTGCCACCCGGTGCAATTCACCTTGCCAAGAGCGAAGGCTGTGAGAACCAGGCCTTTCAGCTTGGGCGCTCAGTGATCGGCCTCCAGTTTCACTTGGAAACCACGCCAGAAGCGGCGCAAGAGCTTGTCTCCCACTGCCGCGACGAACTGTTGCCATCTACATATGTGCAATCTGAGGCAGCCATTCTTGCAGCTCCACCCGAAAAGTACCAAGCAATAAACAGTTTGATGGGTGAGGTGCTCTCATTCTTGTGCAGTCGTGGCAGAACCGACCACTTCTAGGGGCACTTCAGCAGGGGCCGCGGTGTAGCGGGGCAATTCTTCTAGGGCCAAGTTGAGCTTGTACATCGGGTCTGAGGTGCGGTAGTTCGGCTCCAGGTGAGTCCGAAACTGTGGCGGCAGGGATCCCGTGGGGCGAAGATTCAAAAAAGTCGTCGCTTAATTTTTGATTCAGGATCCCCTGCTCGGCAGCAGTCTACCCCAATTTGCTGGCGAACAAAGGGCCGGTCGCTAGCTCGCCTGTCGGTCTCCAAGGCAAAACGCCCTGCAATTTATAGACAATAGACAAATAAACGCCCAATTCCTGCCATGACGACTTTGACGCTCAATTTAAGCCCTTTGATAACCCTGACGCGGGCGAATTTTATCCGGCTTTGTGCCGCTAATCCTGAGCTGAAGTTGGAACGCACTGCCCAAGGAGAGCTGGTCATCATGTCTCCAACCGGGGGAGAAACGGGCCACTGGAGCGCCGAGATCACCACAGATCTAACTCTTTGGAATCGGCAATCGGGCCGGGGCAAAACATTTGATTCCTCCACCGGCTTTTCTCTGCCTTCGGGCAGCGACCGCTCTCCCGATTTAGCCTGGATCCCGATTGAGAAGTGGGAAGCTTTGGATCCGGAAGCCCGTCAGGGCTTTCTGCCCTTGTGCCCCGATTTTGTGGTGGAGATCCTCTCGCCCACCGACTCTTGGACTCAAACCCAGGCCAAGATGCAGGAGTACATGGACAACGGCTGCCGGCTGGGATGGCTGCTGGATCCCAAGGGCAAGCGGGCGATGATCTACCGGGCAGGGAAGGCGCCGGAATTGCTGGAAGACCCGCAAACTCTCTCAGGGGAAGAGGTGCTACCCGGCTTTACCTTGCCCATCCGCCAGATCTGGTCTTAGCTGCATCCTGCAACGTTTAGGGCCTACGGCCCGCTA
>NZ_JANSJB010000172.1:0-1514 GCF_047462355.1 Synechococcus sp. H55.9
CCTGTGTATGCGCCGGAATTGAATCCTATTGAGATGATGTGGTCGGTTTTGAAGCATTTTATTCGGCAGTTTTCCAGAGTTGGGAAGTATAGCCTGGAGCAGATAGTGCAGACTTCTTTACTACTGATCAATCCATCCTGCTTCCAGAGTTGGTTTGCTAAGTGTTGCTACTGTACCCCTTGATTCTTTAACAGGCTGTATGTATCTATATCTAGTGTCGGTGGCGCTCCTCTTCAGGTCTTCATTGCATACATCCAAAATCAACTTGGGGTTTTAGACCCAACTTTTTGGTGGTTATCTGTTCTCAGCAAAAGTTACCAATTTGTCAGGTGGCCGTCAAGTGTGCCGAGTGTACAGAAGGTTGGTTTTCAGAGCATTTATCTTTTAGCAACGAAGAGTAAGCTGTAGGTATAGCATACCTTGGAGAAGTAAGTTGTATGAACAGCACCCTTTGGTTTCTGTTGATCGGGGCGATTGCCGGTTGGCTGGCAGGGTACATCCGGCGTGGTTACGGATTTGGCTTGATCGGCAACATCATTGTCGGCGTCTGCGGGGCATTTGTCGGGGGATATCTCTTTGATTTGCTTGGCCTATCGGCTACGGGCTTGCTGGGAAGCTTGCTGATGGCTACTGTTGGGGCTTTGGTTCTGTTGGCCTTGATCAGCTTTATTCGTCGGGCTTGACCTTCAGGTGGCTCGCAAGCGCTCCCAAGAATCTGCGTTTTCCTTGGGATGCTGTGTTGAACATTTACCGGAGAGTTTCGATGAACATTCGTGTTGTTGCGGCGGCGATGATTGGCTGGGCAACCCCCACTTTGGGGTTGCTCGCCTTGCCCCCTGCTTCTGCTCAGCAACTGTTTGATGTAGGTGTGCGCCAATTGCAGCCGGGCACGATCATCCCCGTCCAGACCCTCGAGGGTGGAGAGCCCCAGTACTTCAGCCCCAATAGCACCCATCCCCTTACCTTGCGGGTAGCTCAGGACATCTACGGCGGCGACGGCCAGTTGGTGATCCCGGCAGGGAGCGAAGTGCGGGGTAGTTTGCGCCCGGTTCAGGGAGGAGCTCGGTTCTTCGGCACGGCCCTGGTTGCCAATGGACGCCTTTACTCGGTGCAGATGTCTTCTGACTTGATCCACGATGAGAAAGATCCCCGCCAATACTCCGCCGAAGCCATCGCCCAGGACGCAGCCATTGGTGCGGTGGGCGGTACGGTGCTGGGCCTGCTGACAGGGGGTGTCTCTGCTTTGGGGGTGATTGGCGGAGCCGGGGCCGGCGTGGCAGTGGGCAACATCACGGCTCCCCAGGTGGTGGTGTTGCGCCCCAGTCAGGTGATGAACTTGACCCTGA
Organism: Synechococcus sp. H55.9; assembly: GCF_047462355.1. NCBI lineage: Bacteria > Bacillati > Cyanobacteriota > Cyanophyceae > Synechococcales > Synechococcaceae > Synechococcus > Synechococcus sp. H55.9. The sequence goes on from NZ_JANSJB010000172.1 coordinate 1,347, forward strand.
ATAGCCCGCTGCGCCTGTAATGAGCCACGTCTAATCCCCTTCCCCCAACTCCCAGATCTCAAAAGCTTAAGGATCCCGGCCCAAAACCGGTATCCTTTTCTGTTTTGACCTGGGCTTTGGGGCCGTCTCTGACCGGCTAGCGGTGCAAGTAGGTGTAGGCCCGCAGGT
>NZ_JANSJB010000173.1:0-1502 GCF_047462355.1 Synechococcus sp. H55.9
TTTCAGAGGGCAGCTCGTGCCCTCTTCGGAGACTCTACTAGCGACGCTTATTCCATCTTGGGAGAAGCGCTTCTTGCAGCAGCCGAAAGTCCCCAGGCACAGGAGAACTTTGCCCTGCGCCTGCCCCTTCTGTCGGAGTCCTTGGAAAAGCTGATCCACGCTGCCCGGCCAGACAGGGTAGAGCTTGCTATCCGAAAAATCATTGATTTTCTCTCGTCCAGATCAGTTGATCTAGGCTCCCTGGAAGTAAACGACGAAAATCTCCTCGAAAGCCTGACCGTTGCTAAAGCTATTCTCTTTCGAGTCTGCTTTTGTTGGAGCTATCTAACAGATGATCGGTCTCTAATCCGTCGTTACCAGCAGCTTGCTGGCAGGATTTTTAACGATTGCCTCAGTCTTATGGCCTCTCAGCGCGATTTCTTGTGGTCTGAGTATTGGAAAAAAAATCAGCAAGATTATCAAATAGTCAATGGAGAGAGTCGTAAACTTCGAGTTGGTTTCCTGGGCAGCTGTTTTCAGCGACACTCAGTGGGCTTCCTCAGCGAAGCTACTTTGAGAAATTTATCCCGCAGTGTATTAGATATTTGTTACTACTACTACCATGGCTGGAAAACTGAGGAAGTGGCCAGCCATGACAATACATACCAAAAGTTTTGGTCGCAGGAAAGCCTTTACTTTCGCTTCTTTTCTGAGGGAATTAATCCACCTCAAGTAGCTGCTCAAGCTCGCGAGGATCACATCGATATCATGGTCTTCATGGACTCTATCACCAGCCACGACGCCAATATCGTAGCAGCCCTACGGGCTGCCCCTGTCCAAATTGGCTGGTTAGGCGGGGATGCTGTCGGCTTACCTGAGTTTGATTACTTTTTTGCCGATCCTTATATTCTCCCCGAAGATGCGCAGGCCGATTACTATGAAAAGATTATCCGCTTGCCGAGCTATTGCGCCGTTGAGCATCTCGACGTCATTCCTGCTGACGAGGTAGAGTTTCGGACTAAACTGAGAATAGGTTCGCAAGACGTTGTTTTCCTTACCGCGGCTAACGCCTACAAGCGCACTGATAGTTGCATTGATGCTCACCTGAAGATTCTAAAAGCTGTTTCCAACGGCGTTCTTATTGTTAAAGGCTCTGGGGAAATTGCTACAGTAATCAGGCGTTATCAAGAGAAAGCGAAAGACTTGGGTGTTTTGGATCGCGTCCGTTTTCTTGCCAAAACCAGCAGTGTAGAAGAGCATCGGGGCCAACTGGCTCTAGTGGATCTGATTCTAGATACCTTTCCTTATACTGGCGCAACCCACACCATGGAAGTCCTTTACATGGGTGTGCCGGTTCTTACCCTGGTAGGCCGTCACTACTACGGCCGCATGAGCTACAGTCTGCTGAAAAATATCGGTCTCGAAGACTGCATCACCTGGTCGGTAGAAGAGTTTATCCAACGTGGGATCCAACTGGGCAACAATCCGGAGCAACTCAACCGAATTAAAAAGCAAATCAAAGA
>NZ_JANSJB010000174.1:0-1502 GCF_047462355.1 Synechococcus sp. H55.9
TCTTTGATTTGCTTTTTAATTCGGTTGAGTTGCTCCGGATTGTTGCCCAGTTGGATCCCACGTTGGATAAACTCTTCGACCGACCAGGTGATGCAGTCTTCTAGACCGATATTTTTCAGCAGACTGTAGCTCATGCGGCCATAGTAATGGCGGCCTACCAGGGTAAGAACCGGCACACCCACATAAAGGGCTTCCATGGTGTGGGTTGCACCTGTGTAAGGGAAAGTATCTAGAACTAAGTCAACTAAACCCAGTTGGCCACGATGCTCTTCCACACTCCCAGCTTTGGCCAGAAAGCGGACACGGTCTAAGACGCCTAGCTCTTTAGACTTCTCTTGGTAGCGTCTAACCACTGTGGCAATTTCCCCTGAGCCTTTGACAATGAGAATTCCGTTGGGAATGGCTTTTAGAATTTGCAAATGAGCATTGATACAGTCGTCAGTTCGCTTGTAGGCATTGGCCGCAGTAAGGAGAACAACATCTCTTGGGCCTATTCTTAACTTACTTTCGAAGTCCACCTCATCGGCCGGGATAACGTCCAGATGGTCAACTGCACAATAGCTTGGTAGGCGGATAATTTCTTCGTGGTAATCAGCCTGCGCATCTTCGGGAAGAATATAAGGATCAGCAAAGAAGTAATCAAACTCGGGCAAGCCGACAGCATCTCCCCCTAGCCAGCCAATTTGGACAGGGGCAGCCCGCAGAGCTGCTAAGATATTGGCGTCGTGGCTGGTGATGGAGTCCATGAAAACCATGATATCGATATGATCCTCGCGAGCTTGGGCAGCCACTTGAGGAGCACTAACTCCTTCAGAGAAGAAGCGAAAATGAAGGCTCTCCTGGGATCGAAACTTCCGATACATGTTGTCGCGGCTGGCCATTTCCTCAGTTTTCCAGCCCTGGTAGTAGTAGTAACAAATGTCCAACACATCACGGGATAAGTTTCTCAAAATGGCTTCGCTGAGGAAGCCTACTGAGTGTCGCTGGAAACAGCTGCCCAGGAAACCAACTCGAAGTTTACGGCTTTCTCCACTGACTGTTTGATAATCTTGCTGATTTCTTTTCCAATACTCTGACCACAGGAAATCACGCTGAGAAGCCATGAGGCTGAGGCAATCGTTAAAAATCCTGCCAGCAAGCTGCTGGTAACGACGAATTAGAGATCGATCATCTGTTAGATAGCTCCAACAAAAGCAGACTCGAAAGAGAATAGCTTTGGCGACAGTTAAGCTCTCAAGCATATTTTCTTCATTTACTTTTAGAGACTCTAGGTCAATATAACTTGAGGTGAGTAAATCCATAATTTTCTGAATGGCAAAGCTCACCCTGTCTGGCCGAGCAGCGTGGATCAGCTTTTCCAAAGATTCTGAGAGAAGAGATAGGCACAGCGAGAAGTTCTCCTCTGCCTGGGGGCTTGCGGCTGCCGCAAGAAGCGCTTCTCCCAAGATGGAATAAGCGTCGCTAGTAGAGTCTCCGAAGAGGGCACGAGCTGCCCTCTGAAA
>NZ_JANSJB010000176.1:0-1483 GCF_047462355.1 Synechococcus sp. H55.9
GCGAAAAGTCAAGGGAAATCCGCTCGCCCGTGGGGGGATCAGCATGAGCGTCAGGAGGAAGCCGCCGTCTCAACCTGCTGTACCTGCAACGAAGCAATCGGAAAATGCCGCTCCAACAAAGCCGGGATCCCTTGCGGAGAAACGCCGCTGTAGCGAGCCTTGTCGGGCAGGAACACCACGTTCGGCCCCCGTTTGCAGTCCTTCATGCAGCCCACTCCCTGCACCCGAATGGTCTCCGGGTAGGCTGCCAAGTGTGCCTGCAGAGCCTGTATCACCGCCATCGCCCCCCGCCGACAGCAATCAGACTTCTGACAGACCAAGACGACCCCTTTCCTCGCTTCCTCCGATCCGGGAGCGGCCTTCGGGGAAGACATGGCTGCTACCGGGGAAGCCTGGACAGGAACCACGTGGCAGAGCACCCATTTCTCCCGCCCCTTGAGCAGATCCACTTCCCGCTCCCCCGCAATCTGCACCCTATCTCCAGGTTTGAGGCTGCGGTAGAGCTCAGAGCGCAGCGGCTTGGGGATCTTGCCGGCAAACACTTCCGCTCCGGCCTGCCAGCGCAAGTACTTGAGCTTGCCATCCTTATCGGGAAGAAATCCCAGGAACCGACCCTCTGACTCAAACGGGATCCTTTGCTTAGCCAACTTGCTCATCTTGTCCCCCAGGCTCGGTGTTGAGCTGCCAACACGTCTCTAGGCTGTCCAATAACTCCCGCCGCCGCGCCGTGTACTGGCGGATCACGCTGCGCACCTGCAACAGGGCCAGAGGCGTGTCCACCTGCACCTGCAAATGGCCATCTCCCGTACAAACTGCCGGGATCCCCAACTCCAGCAGCCGCCGCCCAATGCGCCAGCGTTCCCCTAAGGGGATCTGCAAACAATAGCTGCCCTCAAAAGATACAGGGTTCATGGCTAGGAGCAAAACCTCGGCAAATAAATCTAAACCCAATCGGGCAGTAATGATATGAATTTTCAACAAATGCTTACAAAAATAAGCCCTCAGGCGTAAGGACAGGTCACCTGGCCGGCGAACCTGCCCCAGATCCTGACTAGGCTCTGCGGTCCATTAAGCCAAACACTAGGCTGTCGTTGGCTAGGAAGTGGTTGAGGTGGAAGGCGCGGTCTTCCGTCTTGAGCAGAATCTGCTCGTAGAGGTAGCGGGTGGCGCGATCCCCTAGGCTTTCCGCTTGGGCGGCTTGGCGCCGCAGCAAATCGATGATGGCCTGCTCTGCCGCCAGGTCATTTTGCAACATTTGCCGCGCCTCAAAAGCGCCATCCGGCTCAGGGGTAAAGCAGCAGAGGCGGGCCAAGGTGGCGAAGGTGGCTACCGGCACACCCCCCAGACCTTCGAGGCGTTCTCCCAGGTCGTGGACATGTTCCCTCACCTGCTCGTAGTGATCCTTGAACAATTGGTGTAGCGGGTAGAACTCGGTGCCCTCTACTACGAAGTGATGCTTCTGGTACTGCAAGTACAGCCCTTG
>NZ_JANSJB010000177.1:0-1477 GCF_047462355.1 Synechococcus sp. H55.9
GGATAGACAGAAGGGGTAAGAACCGCTGTTGGAATAGGCCCAAGTCTCCAGGAGTACTTGAGGCTCAAGCCCTTCTCCAGCCCCCAGATAAAACTGCCAGATCCTCTTCGTCCAAGTCAGCAGGGATCCCGGATCGGATCAGCTCGGCAAAATCTTCGTTGGGCACCATCATACAGAGGGCGTAGAGACGGCCAGGGCCGGTGTTGTGGATTTCGTGGACACCGGTCGGCGGCACCAGGATGCTGTCTCCGGTTTTGATGGGGGCCGCTTTCCCATCGCAAATAGCTAAACCTTCCCCCTTGAGCACGAAAAACATTTCCACAGCCATTTGATGGCGATTGGGGGGCGTTCTGCCTCCCTCATCGAAAATCTCGACACAGAACGTTAGCGAGACTTGAGCATGAGAAGGATCGAACACAATGGCCAGACGATTGGTGTCGTGGGGGCTGATGCGATAGGCCTGATAATCGGCAGGAGTTTTGACGATTGGGATCACACAGCGGGAGAGCGTTTGCATCGGGATCCTCCCCTCAAGAGAGGGTGGGTGGAAAGTGGCAAGCGCTAAGAGGGGAGAGCTGCCAGCAAATCAGCAGAGGAAGCAACAAAGCCAAAGCACTGCTTGACGTTGTAAAGGGTGGCCAGCAGACAGTACTCAGGAGAGGTGGTGGCGGCGCAGTCTTCCAGCAAAATACAGTCGTAGCCGAGGAAATTGGCGTCTTGCAGCGTGGTCATAACACACTGATCGATGTTCACGCCGGCAAAAAAGAGGGTAGTACGTCCGAGATTTTTGAGAATGCTGTCGAGAGGAGTGTCCCAAAAGCCGCTCATGCGGAACTTATCCACCCAGATATCCTCGGGTTTGACTTCCAATTCCTCCACCACAGCCGCGCCCCAACTGCCACGGGTGAGAACCAAAGACCTATTTTTGGGCAAGGGATCCCCCAGCCCTACCCCCTCTCCGGTGGGATTGTAGACGTGTCGCAGGCCGGCGCTGATGTTGAGCAGGTCGGGCCGATTGCCCCAGTTGACCCACACGATCGGCACCTGGGCCTGCCGCAGGCGGGGCAATAGAGTTTTCAGGGGGCCAATGGGAGCTCGCGCCGGTGTAACATCGACGCCAATGCTGGCCAGCCACCCGTCGGGGTGGCAAAAGTCGTTTTGCATGTCAATGACCAGCAGCGCCGCTTTGGCCAGATCCAGGCGCAGGGTTTTGCTGGAGGTAGGCAGCAGGATGGGCCGAGGCTCTAAAGGCGGGCGGGTGATGTCGGCCATTGCGGCGTTCACAGCCCAGGCATTGGGAGGGATCCCCAAAGTCTTTAAGGGGCGGCTTGGGGGGCTCATCGGCTCTCCGCTCACGGGTCAGGGCAAGTACCTACCTACCTGCGCTTAACCTTAATGCACGACGGAGCTTACTTTGGAATCATAGGCTACAGTCTCTCACCTTGTTGACGCGCGGGATCCCGCCCGGTTAGTCGAT
>NZ_JANSJB010000178.1:0-1465 GCF_047462355.1 Synechococcus sp. H55.9
TACATCCAGAATCAGTCAGAGGGTGCTATCCATCCCCACCGTATAGACGGTGGGGAATTCCGCACCTTACGTTAAGGCACTTGCCAAGCCCGTCGGTGGTAATCCTCTAATTGAGCCCAGGGATCCGCAGCCGCTGCGGGGGCATGGCCGTGGTTGTGGTGATGGTGATGGGATCCCTGCCCATGGGAATGATGGTCATGATGATGGTGGTGGTGATGGGATCCCTGCGCGTGAGGGTGATCCTGATGGTCGTGGTGATGAGTATGCCCCACTCCCAGCTCTGCGCTCACCGCCAGGCGAAACTTGCAGAGGTGGCAGTTGATTGGGGTTTGGTCCTGGAGGGCTTCCTGCTCCAGTTGCTGCAGGCTGTGCAGCACCGTATCCACAAGACCCAACTCCGGCAGCATCAGCCACTCGATCTCGGGGTATTGGCGTCGCCGCTCTTGCACCGCCGCCTCGATTTTTTTCACCAGCACCCCTGTGAAGAGAAAATAGGGCAGCACGATCACCCGGCGCGGCTGCCAGGACAAGGCCCGCTCCAAACCCACCGGCAGGCGGGGGTGGGTGATGCCGATAAAGCAGGTCTCTACGGCGGCCAACCCCGACCCTTCCCAGAGCAGCCGGGCCAGCTTACAGGCTTCGGCGTTGGCTTCGGGATCGCTGGAGCCGCGACCGACAAACAGCAACACCGTTTCCGCCCCTGGGATCTGCCGCGGTTGGGCAGCCAGCAAAGCGGCCAAGCGATCTCGCAGCAGTTGCAAGATCTCGATGCGGATCCCCAGCGGCCCCCCGTAGTGGATGCGCAACTGCGGGTGGAGGGCCTGCAGGCGATCCAGCTCCACGGTCACGTCGAACTTGTTGTGGCGCGCCCCAAACAACAACAGCGGCAGGGCCACGATCTCCTGCCACCCTTGGGCCAAGCATTGTTCCACCCCCTGGGCGATGCTCGGCTGCGCCAGCTCCAAAAAACAAGGGATCACCGGCCGCTGGGGGGTGAGGGATTGGTACGCTTGGGCCAACTCCAGAAAGGCTTGCTGCCCCTCCGGGTCGCGGGATCCATGGCCGATGAGCAAGAGGGGCAATGGAGGAGAAGGAAACTGCCCAACCGCAAGGGGAGGGGAAACAGGGAGGGTATTCAACACAAAAAACTCCGTTCCTTGTGAATCGCAAGGGGTACAGGACAAGGGCAGGTGGGTGTTCTGGCTGAGGGAGGGATCCCATCACAGTTGCGTCACAGTGGCGGATTTGCACCGCGCTTTCCCCAATCTGCCCGAGCCTCTTAGGTTAGCTTGCCGCTTGTCCTTCACCAAGCCCCCCTGGGGGGATAGCCCCGGCCCCCTGCCTTGATCCCTAGCTCCCCTCTCCCTCAGGGAGAGGGGCTGGGGGTGGTCGCGCTAGCGGCGCGGAGCGCTTGGGTGCCTCAGGGAGAGGGGCTGGGGGTGAGGGCTGGGAGAGGGGTTGGGGG
>NZ_JANSJB010000179.1:0-1464 GCF_047462355.1 Synechococcus sp. H55.9
GGGATGCCGCTGAAAGCTGCTATCAAGATTGACGCCGTGGATCGCCAGTACTATGAGTTAGAGATTAAGCCTTTGGCCAGCCGCCACCCCAATGTGGAGATCGTGGGGGAAATCACCGAGCAAGAGAAGAGCGAGTTCTTGGGCAAGGCCTATGCGGTGCTGTTTCCCATCCGCTGGCCGGAACCCTTTGGGCTGGTAATGATTGAAGCGATGGCCTGTGGCACGCCGGTGATTGCCACTCGCTTTGGCTCGGTGCCAGAAGTGATGGCCGACCGCCGCTCCGGCTTTATTGTGGACTCGGTGGAGGAGGCAGTGGAGGCAGTAGAAAAGGTGGGATCCCTTGACCGAGCTGGGGTGCGGCAGGTGTTTGAGGAGCGGTTTAGCGTTGAGAGGATGGTGTCGGAGTACGAGGCTCTTTACAACCAATTGGTGAACGAACGGCAGGAGCGCTCGAAGAAAGCCACCCCCGGCCTGTCAACCCTGCCTAGGTAAAGCCGGGGCTATCTGGGGGGCTACTGTTTTGCTCCTTTGGTTGGGTGGGAAGACGCAGATGGCCGAAGACATCATCCAGATTCAGGATCAGTACTACATCCGCGCCAGCGCTTCCATGGTGGAGGCGCGTCCCCATGTCCTCAAGCAGGACAACTGCTTTGCTATTTTTGACCGCTTGGGCAACATGCGCCCCCTAGGCATCCGGGATCACGGCCTGTTTCGCGACGATACCCGCTTCTTGTCACGGCTGGTCTTGGATTTGCAGGGGAAACAGTTTTTGCTGCTCAGCTCAGAGGTGCGGGAAGACAAGGATATTCTGGCGGTGGATCTGACCAACCCCGAGTTCACCACCTCGAAGGGGCAGTTTATCGGTCAAGATACTCTGCATGTTCTGCGGACTACTTTTTTGTGGAACAACGTGGCCTACGAGCGGATTCGCATCCACAACTACGGCTCGGAGCCGTTTCGGGTGCCGCTTACCCTGCGCTTTGAGGCCGATTTTGCCGATATGTTTGAGATTCGCGGCATCCGGCGGACAAAGCGGGGACAACTGCTGCCAGCCCAGGTGAGCTCAGAAGGGGTAACCTTGCGCTACCACGGCCTGGACGGGGTGGAGCGGCAAACCCGGATCTTGTTTTCTCCTGCGCCGGACGTGGTTTCGGAAAAGCTGGCGCAGTGGTGGGTGCCGCTGGCGCCGCAGGAGGAGCGGGACTTAGAGGTGAGGGTCGTCTGCAGCTATGGCGGCGAGGAGATCCCGCTCTTGAGCTACCAGGAGGCGCTGCAGGCGGAGCGGGAGCAGCGGGCCGTGTTGCGCTCTCTGGCCCACCGCATCGATACTGGCAACGCCCAGTTTAACGAGTGGCTCAACGCCTCGCGGGACGACCTGGTGATGATGCTGGCCCGCACCCCCTATGGGCTCTATCCCCACGCCGGGGTGCCTTGGTTTGCCACGGTCTTTGGCCGCGACGCGCT
>NZ_JANSJB010000180.1:0-1458 GCF_047462355.1 Synechococcus sp. H55.9
GGCGCTTTGTCTGACAGTCTGCTGATCCGCAATGCGGAGCTATTGGTGCCGGAAGGGGATCCCTGGCTGGGAGATGTGCTGGTGCGGGAGGGACGCATTGCCCAAATCGGCCAGAATCTCTCGGCAGAAAGGGTGGCTAGGGTTATCGACGCGGAGGGCCATACCCTCATGCCGGGGGTGATCGACCCCCAGGTTCACTTTCGCGAGCCGGGCCGGGAGCACAAAGAAGACCTACAGACGGGATCCTGGGCCTGCGCTCGCGGTGGGGTAACCAGCTTTCTGGAGATGCCCAATACGGATCCGCTGACGATCGACCAGGCAACGCTGGATGACAAGTTGGCCCGGGCCGCCAGCAAGTGCGTGGTCAACTACGGCTTTTTCATCGGGGCCACCGCCGATAACCTCAAAGAGCTGCAAACGGTGCAAGGGGCTTGCGGCATCAAGATCTTCATGGGATCCATGCATGGCCCCTTGCTGGTGGATGACCAAGCGGCATTAGAGCGGATCTTTGCCGAGACGGATCCCAATTTTGTTATCGCCGTCCACGCTGAAGATCACTCGCGGATTCAAGCCCGGCGGGCCCTCTTTGCCGGACGTACAGATGTGGCGGTTCACTCCCTGATTCAGGATGAAGAAGCCGCGCTGATTGCCTCGCAACGGGCTTTGGACTTGGCCACCCGCTACCGCCACCGCCTGCACATTTTGCACCTCTCCACCGGCCTGGAGGTGGAGCTGCTGCGCCAGCACAAACCCGCCTGGGTTAGCGCCGAGGTCACCCCTCAGCACCTGCTGCTCAGCACCGCCGACTACGCCCGCCTGGGATCCCTCGTCCAGATGAACCCGCCGCTGCGGGATCCGGCTAACCTGAACCAGCTCTGGCAGGGGCTACACGACGGCATCCTTGATTGCATCGCCACCGACCATGCCCCCCACACCCTGGCCGAAAAGGCCCAGCCCTACCCCCACTCCCCCTCTGGCATGCCCGGTGTGGAGACGGCCTTGCCCCTGATGCTGACCGCAGCCCAGCAGGGCCGCTGTACCCTGCGCCAGGTGGTGCAGTGGATGTGCGAGGCGCCGGCCCGCCTCTACGGGATCCCCAACAAGGGGCGGCTGCAGGTGGGCTACGATGCCGATCTAGTATTGGTGGATCGCCACACGCCTCAGCCGGTGCGCCGGGAAGAGCTGCTCACCAAATGCGGCTGGAGCCCGTTTGAGGGCTGGGAGCTGGTGGGCTGGCCGCTGGCCACAATTGTGGGCGGGCAGATCGCCTTTCAAAACGGTCAGGTGGATCCCTCGGTGCGCGGCCAGGCGCTAACCTTTCGGCGCTAGGGGGATCCCCTTCGAGGTTGCACCTGTTCAAACCTTTCAAGATGGCGGTTGAACACTGAGCTGCTTCGGCTTCTCCCTGCCTAGGCAAGAGGAGCAGAGCTCCAGATCCCATCTCAGTTTATAGTCTTA
>NZ_JANSJB010000181.1:0-1424 GCF_047462355.1 Synechococcus sp. H55.9
TCCCGCCCTTGCCCAGCCCCAACCCTTCTCCCAGCATTGTTGGGTTGCCTCCGGCCCCCTTGGCTGCTCCAACCTTTACCAAGAGCTTTAACCCTGCCTCATCGGTGGTTGCTCCTGTAACCGTGACGGTTAGCTTCACGATTGTTAATAGCTCTGGAGTTCAACTGACCGGCCTCAATTTCGCGGATAGCTTGCCTGCAGGTCTATTTGTTGCCACTCCTCCCAACATCACCAATACCTGTGGCGGCAGCGCTGTTGCAGGTGGATCCTCAATCGCTCTGAACAATGGAACACTGGCCGCCAATTCCACTTGTGCAGTTACTGTTCAGGTTTCTGCAAGTATAGGCACTTACATTAATCCTCCTGTAACTCTCACCAGTAACCAAGCTCCTCCTGTTCAAAGCGCACCTGTAACTCTTGTGGTGGGTGCGCCTTAGCTAGTTTTCGCCAAAACATTTCCAACTGTACCTTCCCTAGCTAGCACTCCTGTATTTTTGACGTTTACCATCACCAATAACACAGCTACCCCTCTAACAGGTCTTGCCTTCACAGATAGCTTGCCTACTGGACTGGTTATTGCTGGCCCTCCTCTCGCGTTTACAAATAATTGCGGTGGCGTACTTAATGTAGCGGTTGGTGGAACGTCTATCATTTTCTCGAATGGAACTCTGCCTGCTAACACTAGCTGCACAATTTTAGTGAGTGTTACCTCTAGTACAGCGGGCACTTACATCAACCCTGCTACCACGCTCACCAGCAATGAGGCAGCCCCAGTAGTAGCTCCACCTGTCAGTGTAACTTTCTTCTAGAGCCTGGCGTCATCTCGACTCCTGCACTAGTAATTTTCTCACCCTCAACCCCTCTCCCTGAGGGTCAACCCTCACCCCCGCCCCCTCTCCCCCAGGGAGAGGGGAGCTAGGGATGGCGCTCCGTGGTGCTGCTGCGATCGCCCCCGGCTCTTGTTTAAAAGATGATTTGGGGTGGGAAGCTGTTTTGACACTCTCCCCGCCTAGAGGCGAGGAATTCTTACGTAGCCCAGAAACGGAGTCGCAAAGGTGCTGTCAAGACGCCGCTACACAGTTCCTTAAAGCAAGGCGCCAAAGTTCTGCTTACTTTTCTGTTCGCGTCAGCGGGACGGAGTCCTTGCAGGTTGGCTGAGATGTTGCTATCTCCTGGGCGTTTGTCACCGGTCGGGTTTTTCACCGTGGTAGGTGCTCGCCTGGAAACGGTGCACCTCATCGACAGACATACTGCCTGTGAGCACCGTTGGCAAGCATCTAAAGTTGCTTACGGGCTTTTCTTCCCCGCACTAAAGTGCGGAGCTACCAAGCTATCCCTTTGTGTTGACCAAGCCGGCTGCCCAATCCAGCAGATGATTGACTGCTTCTGGGGTTTTGGCTTCGGAGTACAGCCGCAGCAGGGGC
>NZ_JANSJB010000182.1:0-1413 GCF_047462355.1 Synechococcus sp. H55.9
CCTGGGGCTCCCACCAACAGCACGCCACGGGGCGGATCCAGTCCCAGCTTGGCCAGCAGATCGGGCCGCTTGAGGGGAAGTTCTACCATCTCCCGCAGAATTTGGAGTTCTTCTTTCAGACCTCCCACGTCCTTGAGCGCGAGGCCCTTGGCGCTGCGGAGCGAGTCCGTTGCAGCGGCTCTGCTCTGCTCACATGGGCCCGCTGCAGGTCTAACCTGCGGCTCGCTGCTCCAAGAGGATTGCCCCGTGGCGGTTTGAACGCCGCTGGGACGAGGGGGAATAGAGCCGGAACGGGGAATAGAACTGCCCAGAGGCCGGGCCTGGACGCGAACTTCAGTTCGCAGTTCCCCACTTTGTTTTTTCTCATCCAGCTTCTGAGCCAGCTCGATTAACTGCTCAATACCCTGGATAAAGTCGCTTAAATTGGCCATAGCCGGGATTTTCCATCACACAGTCGTCTGCAAATTGACCCCGCCAGAGGTTCCAGCTCATCCCCTGCCTGGCCGGTTCAGGTGAGGAGAGTTCCACGGCCAGATGCTCAGTATGATACCCTTCACTTCGACTGCCGTCCTTGCTGGGTGAGGAAAACCTGCTCTCGGATCCAGCCCAGCCAGGGATCCAGCCCGGCACCCGTCTTCGCAGAAAGACAAAAAATGGGCACAGAAGGGTTGATCTCACGGATGTTGGCTTGCATCCGATCCAAATCCACCTCCAAAACAGGCACCAGATCCACTTTGGTGATCAGCAGACAATCCGCCTCTCGAAACATAATCGGGTACTTGAGAGGCTTATCCTCCCCTTCGGCAACGCTGAGCAGCGCTACCTTGGCGTGTTCTCCCACCTCAAACTCCGCCGGGCAGACCAGGTTGCCGACATTTTCCACCAGCAGCAAATCCAGTTGTTGCGGATCCAGCAGGGCTTCCAACTGCTGTAAACCCCCGGCCACCATGGCCGCGTCCAGATGACAGGCCCGACCCGTGTTGATGGCAATCACCGGGATTCCGTAGCAGCGCAACCGCTCTGCATCCAGTTGGGTTGTCATGTCTCCCTCGATCACCGCCAGGCGCAGCGAGCCGGCAAGAGCGGCCACGGTTTTCTCCAGCAAAGAGGTCTTCCCGGCTCCGGGAGCGCTCATGAGGTTCAGACAGGTCACTCCCCAGGCATCGAAGTGCTCCCGGTTGTGGTCGGCCTGGTGTTGGTTGGCGTGGAGCAGGTTAATCCCCAGATCCAAGACTTGATGCATGGCACAAGCTGTATGTGGGTTGCGGTTGAGAAGAGAAAAAACTCTAGCCTCCGAACGAGCGGAACTCGCTCATGGCCGGGGCAGGGGAGGGGTTGGCCGAAAGTTTGCGCACCTCAGAGCAGAAAGAAGCCATGCTAAAGCCACCAAAGCGCTTGACGGTGCTGGCCCGC
>NZ_JANSJB010000183.1:0-1392 GCF_047462355.1 Synechococcus sp. H55.9
TAGTAGCTCTGGGGGCAGGGATCCTAGAGCAGGGAAGGTGGCTGCTGGGCTTTGCTCTGCTGGGAATGTTTGCTTTAGCAATGTTAACCGGCTGGCTGAGTAAAAGGCGGCGTTCTTAATTTGCCCTTAATAAGGTCAGGACAAAAGCAAGGTCAGCAGTGGCTTCTAACTCCCTTCCTCAGCGCTTTGCCAATTGAATAGCCGTGTAGCCAAGGCCTGAGGCAAGCTCTAGCACTGTTTCTCCTCGACGGAACTCGGCAAACTTGAAGAGCCGTTCGGTGGCGCCAAAGCCCCCCGGTCGAAGTGCCTTTTTACCTGCCGCAGCCAGTACTTGGTGTCCAGGTACATTTTTTAAGTCCAGCTTAGACATAGATAACTCTAAAAAAGATACCCTGTGGCCATCTGTTTTGAGCTCGGCTGTGAGCACCTCATCACCTTCTATTATAAGAGATGCTCACAGACGCAAAGAGAAAACTTATTTTCCCAGCTATTCGAAAAATCGAATATTTGAGAAGAGGAAAAGCTGAGGCGATGCACTTTTTTTTGCCATTCTGCTCTTCCCAAATTCTTCTCTCAACTAGAATCCAATACCGACCTATTTTTTGATAACGATCTTCATAGATCATCTTTGCTTGAGTTTTTTCTTCGGTTCCTGGGCTACAATACTCAGCAGTGTAGTGAGTGGGTAGGTAGCCCTCACCTGTATCGTAAAACTATTGAACTGAGACTGTAATTGTCCGATTGGCAAGATGGCGATGCACCCTTTGAATGTGCTTGCCCTGAACCCAGTACCTATCGGTAGAAGATAAGCCCGAAACAAGAACTTCAGTGATGTCTGAATTTTGTGGCTCTCCATAGACAAAGGTGTGGCCACCGTGTTCTTCGTCGAAGGAATGACGAACGCGATGCACCATGATTTCCCACATCTGTTCCCTTATTTTCTGGCGGATCTCCTCGTCCTCGACGCCGGCAACATCAATCTTCATGTTGCGGTCAATACTCACAACTCCTGAGAAGGAGAGGCTGCTGTCACCTTCTTTGGGAAAGTAGGCTATCTCAGCTCGGTAGCCAGGAAAGTCCTTATCCCAGGTGTAGCGATTCTCAAAGGCCTCTCTAAACAGCTCTTGGGCCGGAGCTTGCTGTGCTGCCATAATCTCCTCCTTAATGAGAAATTTTATTATTTAAATCCTAGTAGAGGCTGATGGCTGGGCTTGGGATTTTAAGGTTTCCTTTAACTGTCCACCCACTCAGCAAAATCCCATCTCTTTTTCTCGGAGCTCTTGGCGGTTGCCAACGGGTAGGGGGGCGGAACACCAATCCTTCCCTTTGCCTGAGAGGGCCCTTGAAGTTAATGAAAATTATTAGCAAGGCGCTGTCCACCGGCAACAGAGA
>NZ_JANSJB010000184.1:0-1379 GCF_047462355.1 Synechococcus sp. H55.9
CCCCTCTCCCTTTGGGAGAGGGGCTGGGGGTGAGGGCTGGGAGAGGGGCTGGGGGTGGTCGCGTGAGCGGCGCGGAGCGCTTGGGCACCTTTGGGAGAGGGGCTGGGGGTGAGGGAGCAGAGCGGTCTGGGAACGTCCCTAGAAATCTCGGTCGCGCAAGCGGTGCGTCGCTTGAAAACGATAGACTGGGGTGTACAGCTCTCAATCTGCCCTGGATCTGGGAAGATTCTCAAAAGATCGCCAAGATCTAACCGTCGATGACCCACCTCCCTAAGTCCCCTTCGGGATCTGCAACCCTGGCCCCTCCCCGCACCTTCCCTCTTACCGCCGTGGTCGGACAGCAAACCGCCAAGCTGGCTCTATTGTTGGCGGCGGTGGATCCCGGCTTGGGAGGGGTGGTGCTGGTGGGGCCACGGGGCACGGCCAAGTCGGTTTTAGCCCGAGGGATCCACGCCCTGCTGCCTCCTATCGAGGTGATTGCCGGCTCCTATTGCAACGACGACCCGGCGCGGCCCGAGACCTGGTCAGACTGGGCCAAGGCCCGCTACCCCCAGGGAACAACGCCCCCCACCCGGGTGATGGCCCCTCCCTTTGTCCAGATTCCCTTGGGGGTGACGGAGGATCGGCTCTTGGGATCCGTGGATGTGGAGGCCTCGGTGAGGCAGGGGGAAACGGTTTTCCAACCGGGGCTCTTGGCCGCCGCCCACCGGGGCGTGCTCTATGTGGACGACATCAACCTCTTAGACGACGCCATCGTCAACCTGCTGCTGACGGTGGTAGGGGAGGGGGTAAACCGCCTGGAACGGGAAGGGCTAAGCCTGCAGCACCCCTGCCGGCCTCTCTTGGTGGCCACCTACAACCCCGAAGAGGGATCCCTGCGCCCCCACCTGCTGGATCGCCTGGCCATGGTGGTGCCGCTGGAGCGGGAGCTGAGCCTGGAGGAACGGCGGGAGATCGCCCAGCGGGCCAACCAATTCGGCGATGCCCCCGACCCTTTTCTGGCGGAACACCGGGCGGAACTGGAGGAAATCCGCACCCAGATTATCCTGGCGCGGGAGTGGCTGCCCCAGGTCAAACCGCGGCGGGAACAGATCCACTACCTGGTGCAAGAGGCCATCCGCGGCAACGTCCAAGGCCATCGAGGGGAGCAGTTTGCCCTGCGGGCCGCCTGTGCCCTGGCCGCGCTGGAGGGACGGGATCGCCTGGTAGCCGAAGATCTACAACAGGCGGTACAACTGGTGCTGCTGCCCCGCGCCCGCTACGACCCCGAGCAACCCCCGCCGCCCCCCCCATAGCCACAGCCGGGTACCCCCCCCCCCGCCCCCCCCCCACCCGGGGGGGGCGAGGGGGGAACCGTAACCCCGCCGGCAAATAGCAGG
>NZ_JANSJB010000185.1:0-1300 GCF_047462355.1 Synechococcus sp. H55.9
TGCAAGAGAAGAGAATGCAAAGGTCAAACGGCCAGGAACCGGCTGCATCCCCCTCCTACCTGGGAACGACGGCCTCAAAGCGGATGGCCCCGGCAGTGCCAGATCCCCCCACATTGACCACCACCACTCCGTTGGAGTTGGTGATGCCGCCGCAGGTCGGCGGCACCGCTTGTCCCGGTGGGATGAAAGCTCCCCCATCCCCATCAACCGCATCGCTCAGAGCCACTGGAGAGCCACCTGCCGGTGTCAAGGACAAGCTGCCTGCCACATAGCCAAGACCAGGGACGAGGGGATCGCACACCGTCAGCGTCGAGCTGGGCGAATCCAGCAGGAAGTAGATGGCAAACTGCACCCGCGCTCCCGGACGTACCGGCTGGTTGACGGCACCTTGCAGGAAGGTTGCTGCCCCGCCCGGCCAAGGGATCCCTGGGTTGTCGTTGGGATCTGTGGGCTCGTCGAAGAACTCACGGATGGGAAGGCCGTTGACGGCACTGATCCGCTTCACCAGCCGGATCCCTTCGCCTGGGGAAGGTGACGGACTAGGCGTCGGTGTTGGGGTTGGTGTGGGCGTCGGTGTCGGTGGATTCTGCTGCTCGTAAGCTCCCGCATCACAGCCGATCCCAGCAGGCCGAGGGAAGCCCGAACCTCGCTGATCTTGGTTCACAGGGTTGCCATTTAGGTCAGTACACTGTCCTGATGGAACGGCATCGATTGCTGCACTGGGCACTTGGAGCGCGTGAGTTTGAGTCGATCCACCATTATTGGTTAGCGGCCCCAGGTTCAATACTGCTGGCGTTACCGACGTGAATCCTGAGCCGCAGCTTGTATCTGTGGCAAAGTTCACCCCGCTAGCTGTGAGGGAGCCAGAACAGTTGTTCCCACTTGTACTTATCGCTACGATTGAGTGCCTGATATTGGCTGTGGCGTTGTTGAAAATACCGCCACCAGAGGAAGCTGAGTTCGAGGCAACCGTCACAAAGCTCAGCTTAACGGTACCGAGGTTATGGATCCCGCCTCCCTTTTGTCCAGCACTGTTGCCTGAGAGTGTGCTGTTGGTGAGGCTAACTGTGCTGCTGCTGGAGACGTAAAGGCCGCCGCCTGCCCAGGGAGTATTGTTGAACGAGATCTCAGTTGCAGTGATGGTGGCTGTGCCGCCGCTGTCGTTGTAAAGGCCGCCCCCATTTTGACCAGCGTTATTGCTGGAGATCCCTGTGACATCGATGGTGAGGGTGCCTTTGTTGTAAAGACCACCCCCATCTTGACCAACGCCATTGGTGGAGATTCCGGCACTGGTGATGGT
>NZ_JANSJB010000186.1:0-1294 GCF_047462355.1 Synechococcus sp. H55.9
TCTTTCCGCACCAAAGCGGGATCCAGCTTTCCTGCCGGAAGCTTGACCAGGGTGACAAGGGATCCCTTGGGGCTGAGCTGGGTGGAAACATCCACAAAGGGCTGAGAAAGTCAAGGTCGGGAGCCACATTGATTCTGAACCAAAGTCGCCGATTTGGGTTCCGCCGGGCAACTTTTGTTTGATTTGTTTGAGGTAGGAAGGTAGCTCCAATGGATACGCACGGGATCCCGATGGGGGATGCGGCTGCCCTGATTTTGCTGGCCCTGCAGCTGCCAATGGTGGCGGTGTTGCTGGCGCGGCTGCTGCCGTCTTTGCGGCGCCCTTCCCCTCTGCCCCCTGGCCAAGCGGGGATCCCCTTCCCGCCGGGCCTGGTCAGCGTCCTACTGCCCACCCTCAACGAAGCCAAGCGCCTGGATCCCTGCCTGGAAGGGCTGCACCGCCAGGGAGCGGTTGTGCGCGAGGTGCTGGTGGTGGATAGCCGCTCCCAGGATGGCACCCGCGAGAAAGTGCTGCAGATGGCCGAGCGGGATCCCCGCTTTCGCCTCTTGACCGACGATCCCCTGCCCAGTGGCTGGGTAGGTCGTCCCTGGGCGTTGCACTACGGATTTCTCCAGTCGGATCCCGCCTCTGAGTGGATCCTGGGTATTGATGCCGATACCCGCCCCCAGCCGGGCCTGGTAGAGCGCTTGCTGGAAACTGCCCAGGCCAACCAGCTGGATCTCATCACCCTGGCGCCGCAGTTTATCTTGGAGCACTGGGGAGAAGCTTGGCTGCAGCCGGCTCTTTTGACAACCCTGATCTACCGCTATGGGGCGGCAGGGGACACGGCTGCTCTGCCGGAGCGGACGATGGCCAATGGGCAGTGCATGTTGGTGCGCCGCTCGGTGCTGGAAGCCATGAACGGCTACACGCTGGCGCGGGCTTCCTTTTGCGACGACGTCACCCTGGTGCGGCAGATCGCGGCAGCCGGCTTTAAGGTAGCTTTCTGCGATGGTCGGCACCTGCTCAAGGTGCGCATGTACACTTCTTTTGGCGAAACCTGGCGGGAGTGGGGCCGCTCCCTGGATTTGAAAGACGCCACTCCCAAGGCTCACCTGTGGGGGGATATCGCCCTGCTGGCGCTCACCCAAGGGATCCCAGTCTTGGCGGTTGGGGGGCTGGGGATCAAGGCCGGGATGGGGTTGCCCTTTTCCCTAACAGAGCAGGTTCTGTTGGGGCTAAACCTAGGCCTACTCGCCCTGCGCTTGGGCGTGCTGGCGGGCATTCGCGGCTCCTACCAGGATCCCCCCTGGAC
>NZ_JANSJB010000187.1:0-1260 GCF_047462355.1 Synechococcus sp. H55.9
AGGACGTTGTAGCCGCGCATGCGCTTGTAGCGCACCACCACATCCGGCAGGGTAAAGGCAAAGGCATGGCCCATGTGCAGGCTGCCCGTGACGTTGGGCGGGGGCAGCACCATGCTGAAGGCTTCTCCCGGCGCCTTGGGATCCGCTACGTAAAACTCCTTTTCCTCCCAAAAGCGCTGCCACTTCGGCTCGGTCGCAAAGGGGTTGTACTGGCTGGGCAGGTGGGCGAGGGCAGGTGCAGCAGTCATGCCGAATCTAGGCCAGGGCTTCTCGAAGGACTACCCTAATAGGTTAGCAGGCTTACTTCAAGCCAGTGGGCTCTTGCGGCTCTCTTTGCCGGGGTGGGCCTTGCGGGGGATCCCTCTTGACCTTGTAGTTAGCTATAGGGTTTAGGCTAGGAGAGCTGCTGGAGAGAGGGTATAGAACCGGGCATGTCTGAACTGCTGCGGGTGGGTCAGGTAGCCGAGAAGTTGGGCATCAGTCCCCAAACCCTCTACTTCTACGAGCGCCTGGGGCTCATTCCCAAACCGCGCAGGACGGAGGGGGGCTATCGCCTCTACGGGGAGCCTGAGCTGGAGCGGCTGGCTTTTATTGCCCGCGCCAAGGCTTTGGGACTTACCCTGGCCGAGATCAAAGAACTGCTCTTGCTTCAGGAGAACGGGCAAGCTCTGCCCTGCTGGCAGGTGTACGTAAAGCTAACGGAAAAACTTAGACAAATCGATAAGTCAATTGCCCATCTGCAGGAACTCAAAGGGGAGCTATCGACACTTATTGAACAGTGTCAACAGAAATTTTCCGAACAAGAGAAAAGTTCCTCTTGCACTATCTTCCAACAACAGCTCGATAACCCATGACAAGAGAACCCCTTGCACCATTTTCTGCTAATGCTTGGCAGCCCTCGTGTCCAAGGAGCGGGGAGCAAGGGATCCCGGTTCAACTGATTACCCTGAAGAGCCTGCTGTTCCCTCGAGCTTTGGCACAACTGGATGCGGACAGCAGCTACGCGTTTTGCCGGGATCCCATTTGTCCTGTTGTTTATTTTTCTGAGCAAGGTCAAAGCTTTGGGGTTGACGACCTCAAGGTGCCAGTCTTTCAAAAAGAAAGTGGCGAGGACGTGCCCGTCTGCTACTGTTTTGCATGGACCCGCCGGCGCATTCGGCAAGAGCTGCAGGGATCCAAAACACCCCAGGCCATTCTTGCCGAGATTGCCGCCCACATCAAAGCCAGGCGCTGTGGCTGCCAGGTCAACAACCCCCAGGG
>NZ_JANSJB010000188.1:0-1257 GCF_047462355.1 Synechococcus sp. H55.9
CTTTATGGATCGGCTGATGCAGGCCAAGGCCGCCGGGCGCTGGGATGACCGGCTGGGTTTTCTGGATGACTTGGAGCTGGGATCCCGCTCTGCCAACGGCCAGGGGAGAGCTGCGGCAGCCGTGGAGGAAATGGATCCCACCCTGCCTCCCCCGGAGACCACTGTGGGTGCTGCTCCTGCCCTTGCGGTCTCGGCTGGCGATGGTGGGGCAGACACCCGTCGTTCCGAGGCGGTTACCCTGGATACCGAGCGGCCCATCCCCCCCTTCTGGGGATCCAAAGTTCTCGCCTCAGATCAGATCCCCTGGCCGGAAGTCTTCTTCTATATCGACAAGCAGGCCCTGGTGGCCGGCCAGTGGCAGATCCGCAAGCCGCGCGACCAGTCGGCGGAGGAGTTTGCCCAGTTTCTCGCCACCCAGGTGGAGCCGGTGATCGAGCGTTGGAAGGAGCGGATCCTGAGCGAAGACCTGCTGCACCCGCAGGTGGTCTATGGCTACTTCCCGGCGCAGGCGGAAGGGAATACGTTAATCCTCTTCGACCCGGCCAGCTTCCCCGAGCTGTTTGCCCTGGAGCCCGGCTCCACCACCTACTTCCAACTGCCCACCGTCGAGCGCCCCCAGCTTTCTCCCCAGGTGCGGGAGCTGGCCCGCTTCACCTTCCCCCGCCAAAAAACCGGCCAGCGCCTCTGCATTGCCGACTTCTTCGCCGATCGCTCCACCGGCCTGGTGGACGTTTTCCCCATGCAGGCAGTTACAGTGGGGCCAGAGGCCACGGCCTACGCCCAGCGCCTGTTTGCCGAAGGCCAGTACACCGACTACCTCTACTTCCACGGCCTGGCCGTCACCCTGGCAGAAGCCTTAGCAGAGTGGTGCCACGCCCGCATCCGACGGGAGCTGGGCTTTGGCGGCGAGGACAGCCCTGACATCCGCCAGATCCTGCACCAGGGCTACCGCGGCTCCCGCTACAGCTTCGGCTATCCTGCCTGCCCCAACATCGCCGATCAGCGGGTTTTGTTGGAGCTGCTCCGGGCCGAGCGCATCGGCCTGACCATGGACGACAGCGACCAGTTGGATCCGGAACAGTCCACCACTGCCATCGTCGCCTACCACCCGGCGGCCCGCTATTTCAATACTTGATCCCTCACCCCCAGCCCCTCTCCCTGAGATCCTCACCCACGGCCTCTCTCCCTGAGGGATCCACCCTCACCCCCAGCCCCTCTCCCTGAGGGATCCACCCTCACCCCCAGCCCCTCTCCCTG
>NZ_JANSJB010000189.1:0-1257 GCF_047462355.1 Synechococcus sp. H55.9
TTGCTGCCCACTTCTACACCGTCTTCCAGCACCACCCGGCCCGCCTGCAGCATGCGCCGCCAGGAGCCATCGGGGAGGGGAATGTGACCAAAGCCGTCGTCGCCGATAACAGCGCCGCTGTGAATCAGGCAATCATCGCCAATCTCTGTGCGCTCGTGAATGACGCAGTTGGCGAAAAGCTGACACCGGGATCCAACCCGCACATGGGGGTAGATGGTTACGTTGGGGTGGATTTGGGTGTAGTCGCCAATTTTCACCCCTTCCATCACCACCACATGCGGCCCGATGGCCACTCCCTCCCCCAACTCAACGCTGGGATCGATCACGGCTGTGGGATGGATCCCGGTGGGCAGGCGATAGGGTTGGTAAAACAGCTCGATGGCCTGGGCAAAGAGCAAGCGGGGATCCCTGCCCCGCAGGCAGGGGATGGGGCGAGGTAAAGCTATAGATTCGCCCACAATGACGGCGCTGGCTTGGGTTTGCTCCAAGAGGGGCAAGTAGCGGTCTTCGCTGAGGAAGCTCAGCTCGCCTGGGCGAGCTTCCGCCAGGCTAGCCACGCCGCGGATCTCGAGGGTGGGATCCCCCTCGTAGGCGCATCCCAATTTTTGGGCGATCTCCTGTAGCTGCATCAGGGTTGGTGTCCTCTACGATTGCAGCAGCCGCACATCCATCACGGTGCCGCGCAAGTTGTAGCTAAAAGTCTCCAGCTCCAGGGGAACGCCAACTTTGACGCGGTTGTTGCCCAGGACGATGCCGTTCTCGGTCCGCTGGCCCCGTCCCCGTAAGGTAAACACCAGATCAAAACGATAGGGCTCGGGGTCAGGCAAGTTCTCTACCCGTCCATCGGGGAAAACCACCGGCACGGTGCGGCTGACGTTTTCCACCCGCACCACTTCCACCTGGCCGTAGGGCTGGTTGCGGATGATCAAGTCAGCCTTCTGTCCGACCTGAAAAGGTTCCATGGAGCGGCTGCTGATCCCGCGCACGATCATGTCCACTTCCACCGGCAGCGTGGGGCCGCCCCCCACCTGGACGACGCTGCCCGCTTGCCGCCCTGGCAAAAACAAGACGGCGACAATGGCCGCCACCACAATCGCCAGCGCCCCCAGATCCAGGAGACTGACTTTTCCCAAAAGACGTCCCTGTCCGTCAATGAGCCGCATAGCCCCCTCTCCTCCACCACACTGTTTTGATTCTAGGCAGGTTTGCTCCCCAGGTGGCCTCTCCTGCTTGGCCTAAGGGATCCAGGCCAGGGCG
>NZ_JANSJB010000190.1:0-1243 GCF_047462355.1 Synechococcus sp. H55.9
GTCGATGTTGTTCCAAAATACCCACTCGCTTGGTGCCTACTTTCTTGGGGGTCAAATCCTGAGTTTGTTGGTACTGTTGCACCCAGCGGTGTACTGTTCTCTTGGTCACCATGAACCGTTCGGCTACCTGGCGGATGGAGGTCTTACCTGCCTGATAAGCTGCTACAACTCTTTGCCGTAGATCCAAAGAATGGGTTGGCATCTCTTTCTCTCCTTCCTCTTGAATACCTGTACCCTATTTTAAATTAACAGGCTGTACCTCGGAAAATCTAAGCGCCATCTGGGCAGCGGGATCCTCCGGATCATCAAAGAAGATATAGATGTGGGCGATCCCGATGGCAAGGTGGTAGCGAATGAAGAATTCCAAGCAAACTCCTGGATCCCGAACCGTGGTAACAATACAGACTCTGGCCATATTGAATTCGAGCCTTTAGGCAAGTTGCTTGGTTCCTAACCAAGTGTTGATGGTGAAGCGGCTATCGTCAAAGGCTTGACTGGGGCTAAACACTGGCAGGATTTCGTGTATGCAACTGCTAGGGAAGAAGACGATGCTGTTGTTAGTTGGAATCACCTCATCATAGGTTCCATGGAGAATTGGTGGGTGGGGCTTCTGCCTTTGGGTATCGTAAATACGCAGCTCACCTCCTCGGTAGGGCTTGGGCTCTTTGTGAAAGTAGTACACACAGCTTACCTGACGGAAGGCAGTTTGGGGATAAGAATTATCGGTATGGGGAGTAAAGTAGCAGCCATCATGGCTGGCAATCATCTCCATCTCAAAAATTTGGATGTCGAAGTTATCAATGCCTAACTCGAGAAAGATTGTGGGAGCCACCGCGGCGATTTTCTCCCTCAGCAGGGATCCATACTCTTGAAAGTAAGCGTAATCTAGGCGTAAGGAGCGGCGAAACTTGAGAGACTCAGCCTCAGTGTTGTTTTGGCTATAGCTTCTCGAAGGGATAAACTTATCTTGATGAGCAATGGCATGCTGCAAGATGGCTTGGTTGACTTCAGCCGGCAGGAAGTTACCCAGCTTGACGTACTTACAAGGATAGAAGCGGGCCGGCTCTGGCGGATCCGGCTGAGAAAAAGTGAGGGATATCGGATTGGCAGCCAGCAGCAAGCCTGGGCCTAGTTCTCGAATGTAAGCCAAATCTTGCTCGGTTAGGGCTCTGTGTTGGGGATCCCAGCTCAAGAGATGGATCCCTTGGCTGAGCTTGGGAAAAGCTTTTTGCAGATGAAAAGC
>NZ_JANSJB010000191.1:0-1221 GCF_047462355.1 Synechococcus sp. H55.9
GTGGGAAGAAGCTGGAGGAGCACCTGAGTGGCGGGATCCCATCTCCGACAACTGGCCCATTATCTGCGCCCCTATCGGCGCCAGGTGGTGCTGGGCATTGGATCCCTGCTGGTGGTGAACGGGCTGGGGGTGTTCCTGCCCTGGTACGTCAAGCTGGCCATCGACGATCTCAGCCAGAACCTGGCCGCGCTGTCGCCCAGCCGCATTGCCCTCTACGCTCTGGTGGTGCTGGTTGTCTCCACCCTGATGATGGGCATTCGCATTGCCTCGCGGGTGTGGATGTTTGGCGTAGGGCGGCAGGTGGAGTTTCGCCTCAAGCAGGCCATCTTCGAGCATTTGCTTACCCTGCAGCCTTCCTACTTTGCCCAGCAGACCATTGGGGATATTCTCACCCGCATCACCAGCGATGTGGAAAATGTCCGCCGCCTGTTGGGCTTTGCCCTGCTCAACTTGGCCAACACCCTCTTTGCCTACGGCACCACCCTGCCGGCTATGTTTGGCATTGAGCCGCGTCTGAGCGCCCTGGCCCTATCGGTGTTTCCGGTGATGCTGGGGCTGGTGAAGTTGACCAGCACCCGTCTGCAGCAGGAGCAGCTTCAGGTGCAGCAGGAGCTGGCCAATCTGAGCGATCTCATCCAGGAGGATATGAACGGCATCACCCTGATCAAGGTCTATGCCCAGGAAGAGCGCGAGCAGAGGGAGTTTCGCCGCCGCAACGAGCGGCTGCTGCAGGCCAATTTGCGCTTGGCCCTCACCCGCAACCTGCTTTTCCCCTCCTTGGTGGCTTTGGTCAGCCTGAGCCTGTTGCTGCTATTGGCGGTGGGAGGGCCGCAGATTGCGGCGGGACGGCTGACGATTGGGGATTTTTCCGCCCTCACCCTCTACGTGGAACGGCTGGTGTTTCCCACCGCTCTGCTGGGCTTTACCATCACTGCCTACCAGCGGGGCCAGGTCAGCCTGGAGCGGATCGACGCGCTGCTGCGGGTAGAGCCCAGCATCCGCGATGCCCCGGGTGCTTTGCCCCTACCGCTAGAGAAGGTGCAGGGGCGTATCGAGGCTAGGGGTCTGACTTTTGCCTATGCCGACACGGGATCCGCAACGCCGGCGCTGCAGGATCTGGGCTTTTGCCTCGAGCCGGGCCAATTGGTGGCGGTGGTGGGGCCGATTGGGGCGGGCAAGTCCACCCTGGCCAATGCCCTGCCCCGCCTGCTGGAGATCCAG
>NZ_JANSJB010000192.1:0-1213 GCF_047462355.1 Synechococcus sp. H55.9
AAGCCGGAGATCGCCTACAGCGTCGATCTGTGGGTGGAGCAGGTGTACGAGTTTTGGTATGCCCACATCCAACAGCCCAGCATCCTGGTGGGCCACTCCATCGGCGGGTTGGTGGGGGTGATCGCGGCTGCCCGCTATCCCCAGATGGTGAAGGGTTTGTGCTTGATCAGTTGTGCCGATGGGCCTCACCCGGAAGAATTGCCCTCTCCTTGGGATGCCCTGGTTCAAGCCCTTTGCGAAGGGATCCTGGCTGTTTTGGGCTGCCCGCTCACCTATCCCCATTTGTTTAACTGGCTGCGACAAACCGAGGTGCTGCGGGCCTGGATCAAAAATGTCTACAAACGGGACGAGCAGGTGGACGAGGAGTTGGTGCAGATCTTCCAGAGGCCTGCCTTTGAGCCGGGGGCAGCCCACGTGTTTTTGGATAGCCTGAGGGCCATCCTTTGCCGCCGCTTCGACAGCCCCAAGCGCCTGCTGCCCACCCTCAAAATGCCGATTTTGCTCCTCTGGGGCCAAGAAGATCCGGCGGTGCCCAGCTTTTTGGCAGACCAATTCAAGCGCTGGCAGCCGGCTCTTACGTTGGTGAAGCTGCCAGGGGTAGGCCACTGTGCTCACGACGAGCTGCCCCACTGGGTCAACGCCCTCATTGGTGAGTGGGCGGCCAGCTTGGAGACTTTCCCCGACTTGTCCACCCACCTTCGCAGGGATCCCGCGGCTGACTAGTCCAGCCAGTTGCCCTGCCAAGGTTCAGCAGTGCCCTCCCTGCTATCGATAAACTACCCCACCGCATAGGCGGGTGGGGTTTTAGCGCTACGCGCCGCTGACGCGAACAGTAGCCCTGCAGTTGGCAAGCCAACCACGGACCTCCAGGCTGGTTTATGGCAGCCACCAAAAGTGCAATGACGTTGGCACCGTTCAAATCTGCATCCCCTTCCCAGCCACAGGCCGGGTTCACACAACGAAAACGCTTCCCTTCCCGCTGGCCAATCCACAAACACCGGTGACAAGTCTGCGAGCTGTAGGCAGGCAGCACCACCACCTTTACCCCTGCTCTTGCTGCCTTGCACAGCCTGTTAAAGAATCAAGGGGTACAGTAGCAACACTTAGCAAACCAACTTCGGAAGCAGGATGGATTAATCAGTAGTAAAGAAGTCTGCACTATCTGCTCCAGGCTATACTTCCCAACTCTGGAAAACTGCCGAATAAAATGCTT
>NZ_JANSJB010000193.1:0-1199 GCF_047462355.1 Synechococcus sp. H55.9
CTAAACCTAGGCCTACTCGCCCTGCGCTTGGGCGTGCTGGCGGGCATTCGCGGCTCCTACCAGGATCCCCCCTGGACATTCTGGGCTTCGCCGCTGGCCGATCCCTTGGCCGTCCTGCGGGTGATCTTGTCGGCCCTCAGTCGCCCCCGCTCTTGGCGCGGGCGCACCTACTAGTCTGTTGCCTCAGGATCGACGCCCAACTCCCGCAGTTTTGCGGCTAGGCGCTGCTGCTCCTGACGGGCTTGGGCGAGGGCTGCCTCTGCCGCTTCGGCCCGCTGTCGCTCCTGCTCTACTTGTTCAATTCCCCACAGAAGCAAATTCCCGTCGGCAGTCCACCACCGCAACCAGTTGGCTTTGGTTTCCGCTTTTTGTCCGCGCCACACCCCCAAGAACAAGCCGATCTCCGGGATCCAATAGCGACCGTTTTCCTCAGCCGAGGCAGGGGCATAGCGACCGTCTTCCAGGCGATAGACATCCAGCTCGCCGGTTTTGGGATGAAAAATGACGTAAACAGGCACCTGCAAAATGCGCTCGTAGAAATACCATTTCCCGTAGGGGTAGTGGGGGTTAATCGAGTATTCGCCACCCTCGGTTTCGGAGATAAATTCCATCACAATGGCCGGGGGATCCCCCTCCAAGTGGGGGGTATAGCTGCGGCGAATCTCTCCTTCGGGCAGCGGCTGCACCCTGGGCACGTACAGCCAGTCGGGGGCTTTCACCACCACTTTGTCCCCGACAGTGCTGCACAGGCCAAAGTTGGAAGCGATCAAAGCCTCGGCGGGGATAAGCTGAGCCAGTTCCAAAGCCTCGCGCAGGGCAGCAGCCAAAAGGGGCTGTAAGGTGCTTTCCACAGGCTCATCCGGCAGCGGAAAGTCTTGCGGCAGTTTTTCCCATCGGATGGGGGGGAGAGAAGGGGTAAGGCGAACAGGAGAGAGGGCCATAGCCTGGAGTACCCCTAGAGGCAGGATGTGCAGATACCTCTTGGGATAACCCAAAAGGATCCCTGCTATCAACCTTCCCCTCTTCTGGGGTGCCGGGAAACGCTTCCGGATCCCTGGGGTGGACACAGCTCCCAGGATGACGTAGGGATCGTAGGTCAAGATACCCCGGCTGCCAGTTTCCACGGCTAGGGTATGCTGGTGGGCAGTGAGCAAGTTTCCCACCTCTTCTTTTGAGGAGAGAATATGCCGGAACCGGAA
>NZ_JANSJB010000194.1:0-1198 GCF_047462355.1 Synechococcus sp. H55.9
AGATGGCTTTTCGAGACGCGGCTTTGGCCCCCCGCATTTTGGCTTTGGTGCCGGGGGGGATTGGCGACCAGATTTTGTTTTTTCCCACCTTGGCCAGTTTGCGGCAGCGCTATCCAGAGGCGGAGCTGGCGGTGCTGGTGGAGCCGCGGGCGGCGGCGGCCTATGAGGTTTGCCCCTCGGTCAATCGGGTGCTGACCTTCCCGTTCAAGCAGCAGCTCTCGTTGGCAGACCTCAGCGACCTGCTGGGGCGGATTCGGGAGCGGCCGTACGACGCGGTGCTGAGCCTGGGCCGAAGCTTGGGGGTGAAGCTGCTGCTCTGGCTGACCGGGATCCCCAAGCGGGTGGGCTATGCGCCGCCGGGGCCAGGCCGGCCTTGGCTCACCGACCCGGTGCCCCTGAAGCCGGCCCAATATGCCGCCAACATGTACCACGACCTGGTGCAGGGGTTTGGCATTGTGGCGCCGGCGGGCTTGCCTCAGATTCGCCTCAAAAAAACAGACCTGGAGTGGGCGGAGCAAGAGCGCCGGCGCCTGCTGGGGGACGCCGCCCAAGACTATGTGCTGTTGCATCCGGGGGCCAGCCAACTGTCGCAGGAGAAGGGCATTCAGAAGCTCTATCCCCCTGAGAAGTGGGTGAAGGTGGTCAGGGGCTTTCGGGAGAAGCGGCCGGAGCTGCCCTTGGTGCTGGTGTTGGGGCCAGAGGATGAGCAGTTGGCAAAAGGGTTTTTGTCGCAACTGCCGGATCTGGCGGTGAGCCGCCCTGCCCAGCTGGGGCAACTGGCGGCCTTGATTGGTGGGGCAACGCTGCTGTTGTGTGTGGATAGCGCTCCCATGCATCTGGGGGTGGCGACGCAGACGCCGCTGCTGGCGCTGTTTGGGCCGACTGAACCGGAACGGCTGCTGCCGGCTGAAGGGCCGTTTCGGTTCCTCAAGGCGGCCAATGGGGCGATGGAGTCGATTGTGCCGGAGCAGATTCTGCAGGTGATCTTTCCTGGTTAGGGATGCGGACGAAGGGACTTGAACCCTTACGCCTTGCGGCACTAGATCCTAAGTCTAGCGCGTCTGCCGTTCCGCCACGTCCGCTGTTGTCCCTCATGCTAACCCGGCAACCGGGCAACGGCGACCTGCAGGTCATCGGTAGCGTCCAAAACCACCCAGCCTTGCCCCACCGTCCGTTTCCACAACTCAAAGTGCAAGTG
>NZ_JANSJB010000195.1:0-1181 GCF_047462355.1 Synechococcus sp. H55.9
GTTCCTCTGCTGCGGCTATCCCGCCCTTGGTTTTGGACAGCCAGCGCCGTTGTTTTGGCCTTGTCGGGCGGGCTGAGCTTTTTCCTCTACTGTCAGCTCCGCTTTGGCCGCTGGGATCTCTACCTGGAAATGCAGCGCTACTTTGGCCCCAGTTCTTTCGATTACCTGGCTATTATTCAACCTCGTACTTATGCCCCCCTCTTTTCTCTTGGGTACTGGCAGTCTTTGTTTTCCTTTTCCGAGGCTTTGGGGGATGGGATATGGGCCATTTCCCTCAGTCAACTGTTTGTTCCCCTCACCCTGGGATCCCTAGTTGTTACCAGTTTGCTGGATGGGTGGAGTGTCCTGGCCGGCAAGAGCCGGCGCTGGCAGGAGCGGCTGGGGCTCCATTTGGCTGCCTGGATTATGTTCTCCATTTCCGTGGCCGGCATGAGTGCCGTGGCCCAGAGAAGTATGATCCGCTACTGTCTGCCGATTCACACCCTGCAGGTGCTGGCCTGGTTGCATGGGATCAGATACACCGATTTCAGCTTCATCCCCCAACAGGTGCGTTTCTATCTTGGCAGTGTCCTGAGGCTGGGCTACTGGATCTTGGCTTTAGTCTTCTTTGCCCTAAACCAAATCCTCGCCTGGCGCTACGTCCAGCATCTTTGGGTGGCTTGATCGAACCTTGGTGGTGAAGCTGATGAGTTTGCGCCCTGGCCCTCTGCTGCAGCAGATTCGCAAATGTTTAGTTGGCTTCTCTACTCGGATTTTTTTGCTGGGCTTAGCGCTGACTATCCTGCAAGTGTTGGCGATATACCTTTGGACAAAACGCGGCAGCTATGCTTCTGCTTTTGCAGCCCTGAGCCAGCGCGATAGCTATTGGTACCTGAGCATTGTGGAGCGGGGGTATCAGTTTGTGGGCTTTGACAAGATTGCCTACGAGCAGAGCAATGCAGCTTTCTTTCCCGGCTATCCGCTGGCAGTGACCATAATGAGCCGCCTATTAGGAGTTGATCCGGAGCTGGGGCTTTATCTCACTGCCCAGCTCTTTTGCTGGCTGATGTGGATTTACCTTTTCCTATTTTACCGCCGCTGGCAGATCCCCTTGCTTTGGCAAGCTTTGGCAAGTTTGATGATCTTGGTCTATCCCAGCAGCTTTTACCTTGTCGTGGGCTACAGCGAATCCCTCTTTATGG
>NZ_JANSJB010000196.1:0-1166 GCF_047462355.1 Synechococcus sp. H55.9
AGCTCCCGGTAGCAGGGATCCAAAGGGGCCGTGGCCACATTGTCGATGGCCTGCACAAAGCCCTGCTGGTACTTGCGATAGCAGGGATCCTGATGAAAGTAGGAATCCCACACGGAGCGGCCCAAGTGGCTGGGGCAGGGATCCAGGACGGACTCGGCGGCTACAAATCCCCCTATGTCTTCCTGCAACTGGTAGATCATCACCCGATCCACCTGGAGAAACTCTCGCACTTCCGCCGCCGTGGTTTGTAGGAGGGGCTGCAAGTCCAGCTTCTCGCGGATCCGGCGCAGCAGGGATCCCAGAAGTCTTTCTCGCTCTGCCTCTTGCAGCAGCAGATCCCGGGCTTCTTTGAGAGGGGTTATATCCACAGCAATGCCGCAAACGGCATAGGGATCCCCTTGCCAATCCCGCAGGGCAAACTTGGTGATCCACGTTTCTTGCTTTTTGCCGTCTCGACAAATGGTGCGCTCACAGCTGATGGGAGCGGGAGACTGGATGGCCCTTTGATCTCCCTTGCGGAACTCCAGAGCTTCCTCTGGCGAGAAGAGCTCCGTATCGGCCTTGCCGAGAACTTCTTCTGGGAGTTTACCGTTTTTTTGCAGGTAAGCTTGATTGACCTGTAAGTAGCGGCTCTGCAAATCTTTAACAAAGATGGGAAAAGGGATCCCGTCGAGGATGGCCTTGAGACGGGCCTCGCTCTCTTGCAGGGCCAGCTCTGCCTCTTTTTGCTCGGTGATATCTTCTGTGATGCCGGCAATGCGGATCACTTCTTGCTGCTCATTGAAAATAGGTCGGCAGGAAGTTCGCAACCAGCGCACCCGACCATCTCGATGGCAAATGCGATAGGTAACCGGCTTCTCTCCTCGGATAACTTGAGCTACGGCTTGCAAAACCTGAGGCAGATCTTCGGGGTGGATCCTGTCTTTCCACAGATCCGGCTTCTGGTAAAACTCCTCCGGCGTGTATCCCCAGATCTGCTTGCACTGAGGGCTTTTGTATAGGAATTGACTGAGATCCGGAGAATAGACAAAGAAGCTCACTGGCACAGCTTCGGCCATTTCCCGGAAGCGGGCTTCGCTTTCCCGCAGCGCCAGTTCCGCCTCTTTTTGCTGGGTAATGTCGCGGGTGCTGCAGACGATTCCTGCCACCGCAGGATCCTGCAAAAG
>NZ_JANSJB010000197.1:0-1151 GCF_047462355.1 Synechococcus sp. H55.9
TGCAGGCGGCGCCCGTTCCACTCCACCTCTTGGTAGAGGCGATCCCGCGTGATGCCCGGCTCATCGTGGACAATGGCGGAACGCACCCCCGCCAGGCGGTTGACGAGGGTGGACTTGCCCACGTTGGGGCGACCCACAACGGCCACAAGGGGTAAAGCCACTGCTCTGCCTTGCCACAAAACCGAACTTAGATTTCTATCCTAGCCTTTGGGATCCGAGATACCCAAGCTCGGCCCTGCTTCGCATTGCTTCAGGTGCGGGTCTGGCGGTAAGCTGTGCAGTTAACCCCAAGTGAGCCAGGTGTCGGCTTGCCTTTCTATTTGTATGAACCGCGCTCTCGTCCCCGCCCAACGCTTGAACAAGCTGCCTGCCTACGTCTTCGCCCGCTTGGATGAGCTGAAGGCCCGCGCCCGCCAGCAGGGGCTAGATTTGATCGATCTGGGCATGGGCAACCCCGATGGGCCCACCCCCCAGCCGGTGGTGGAGGCAGCCCAGGCGGCCATCGCCGATCCCGTCCACCACGGCTACCCTCCCTTCGAGGGCACGGCCAGCTTCCGCCAGGCGATCACCGATTGGTACCGGTGCCGCTACGGGGTGGAGCTGGATCCCAATGGGGAGGTGCTGCCTCTTTTGGGATCCAAAGAGGGCCTGACCCACCTGGCCTTGGCCTACGTGGATCCGGGGGATCTGGTGCTGGTGCCCAGCCCCGCCTACCCGGCCCATTTTCGCGGGCCCATGATTGCCGGCGGGCAGATCTACCCGCTGCTGCTACGCCCCGAGAAGGAGTGGCTAATTGACCTGCAGGAGATCCCGCCGGAGGTGGCCAAGCAGGCGCGGGTGCTCTACTTCAACTACCCCAACAACCCAACGGCGGCGGTGGCGCCCCGCTCTTTTTTTGAAGAAGTGGTGGCCTTTGCCCACCGCTATGAGCTGATTCTGGTGCACGACCTGTGCTACGCGGAGCTGGCCTTTGACGGCTATCGGCCCACCAGCCTGCTGCAGATCCCCGGCGCCAAGGACTTGGCCGTGGAGTTCCACACCCTCTCCAAAACCTACAACATGGCCGGCTGGCGGGTGGGCTTTGTGGTGGGCAACCGCCAGATCATCCAGAGCCTGCGCACCCTGAAAACCAACCTCGACTACGGCATTTT
>NZ_JANSJB010000198.1:0-1145 GCF_047462355.1 Synechococcus sp. H55.9
CAGCTTTTGGCTCATGGCAATCTCAACGGCAGTAAAAAGCTCTTCTTAACCCTACAACAATGTCCATCTGGTGGTTCATTTCTACCGGGAGCCGCTGCAGTGTTTGGAATTCCAGGTTCAATCAAACCGACAAGGGATCTCCAGGCACTGCTGCAACAGCTTCAGGTAGTCTTGGCCATCCATGAGAAAGGCGCCAAAACGGGCTAGGTGCGGGTTCATCAACTGAGCGTCGAACAGGCGAAATCCCCGCTCCCGCAGGTGTTCCACCAGCTTCACCAGGGCCACCTTCGAGCCGTTGGGCCTGCGGTAGAACATGGACTCGCCGATGAACGCTGCCCCCAGGGCAATGCCCAGGATCCCGCCTGCTAGGGTGTCTCCCTGCCAGGTTTCAAAGCTATGGGCAAAGCCGGCCCGGCGCAGAGCTGCGTAGATCTGCTTCAGCTCACGGCTGATCCAGGTGTGGGTACGAGCGGCACAGCCTTCTACCACCTGCTCAAAAGCGTCGTTGATCCGCACCTGGAAACGACCGCTGCGCACCAAAGGCCGCAACGAACGGGGGCAGTGGAATCGCTCGTCGAGCGGGATCACGGCGTGCCGGTCGGTGCCGTACCAAGCTAGGGATCCCGTCTCTTCGTCGGCCATCAGGAAGTAGCCTTGGGCGTATCCGGCCAGAATGGCGTCCAGGTTCACTTGTGCCCCCTCAAGATTGCCATTGGGGCGAGAGACTGGCAAAATCTCCCGCATTGACTTTGGGGTGACAATCCACGCAGCCACTGACCCGCACAGGAGTGGGAAACTCCACTTGCAGGTGCAAGGCGCGGAAATAGCGAGAATCGGCCAGGCGGTAGGGCACCTGTTCTCCTTGTCGCAGAGGGCGGGAGTTGGGCCGCAAATAACCCCAGGCCAGTTGCAAAGCCACGCCGCTCAGGGGCTGGATCTGCTGGCCATAGTGGCTGGGATCCTGTAGCAGCCGTCGCCAGGTTTCGGTGGGCAACACTTGGGCGGGCAACGCCACGTGGCAACTGCCACAACTGCGCACATATTGAGCCTGCTCCAGTTGGGCTTGAGTTAGGCCCTGCTGTGCCTGTGCCCCCAGCTTCTGTGCCGATCCCGCCAGCAGGGATCCCACAAACCCGGCCAGGATG
>NZ_JANSJB010000199.1:0-1144 GCF_047462355.1 Synechococcus sp. H55.9
TGCCTTGAGAATCGGTTCTGCAGATGGCCGTTCCGGATTACCAGAGCTTGCTGTTGCCGCTGCTCCAGTTTGCAGCACGCGAAGGAACTGAAATCTCAACCAGTGAGGCCGTTGAAGCTCTGGCAAAAGAACTGGGCCTCACAGAGGAGGATCTCAGGGAGATGCTGCCGAGCGGTGTACAGCCAACTTTTATAAACCGCGTCGGCTGGGCCTCAACCTATCTGAAAAAGGCAGGGCTGCTTGAAGCAACGCGCAGAGGATTCTACCAAATCACCGACCGCGGCAGAGATCTTCTTAAAAAGCAGCCCAAGACCATCAACGTAAAGTTGCTCAGGCAATATCCTGAGTTCCTAGAATTTGAGAGGCTCAAGGGCACAAGAAGCGCTGACAAGGCAACCGAACGAAAAGAGTCGTTAGAGATTTCACCAGAAACACCATTAGAGCAACTAGAAAATGCGTATAAAAATCTCCGCGATAAACTGGCTGATGAACTGCTTGCCAGGCTCAAGAAAGCATCTCCTGCCTTCTTCGAAAAGGTCGTTGTGGAACTGCTGGTTAAAATGGGATACGGAGGTTCACGGGTAGATGCGGGAAAAGCAATCGGCAGGAGCGGTGACGGCGGAATTGATGGGATCATAAAAGAGGATAAACTCGGTCTTGATGTTGTGTATATTCAGGCAAAGCGCTGGGATAGCAATCCGGTAGGTCGTCCTGATGTCATGCAGTTTGTAGGAGCCTTACAGGCTCAAAGAGCAAACAAGGGTATTTTTATGACTACCTCCAGATTTACCGATGATGCTCGCAGTTACGTTTCTCAAATCGGCAGCAAGATTGTTTTGATTGACGGCGAACAACTGACAAATTTAATGATTGAGCACGATGTTGGCGTATCTACGGTTTCGTTGTATCCGGTCAAGAAGGTCGATAGTGATTATTTTGAAGAGAGCATCTGATAACTGCATCAACTCTGTCTTAACGTTAAGATCAACACAACCTAGCCCGAGGAGGCGAAAAGCGCTGTGACTCAGGTCAAGACCAAGGGAACCGATGAGATGGCTTTGCAGCTCATTGTGGGTTTGGGCAATCCCGGCCCACAATATGCCGATACCCGCCACAATTGCGGCTTTATGGTGCTGGATCGGCT
>NZ_JANSJB010000200.1:0-1109 GCF_047462355.1 Synechococcus sp. H55.9
ATCTTCTCTTCTGCTGTCGCGTCAAGCTTTCTTCCCACTAGGAAGCCGACCTTGCTGCAAACAGCACCTTATTCATATCAGCACAAAAGCATTCTCGTAAAGGCTCTAACCTTAAAAAAATTGAGCTGATGCCGAGTGTTCGACTCACTAAATTTGTTGAGCCTGATTCACTAGACTCTACCAGTAGTGTATATTTTCCTATTTTGACGGACAGTAACCCCACGGTAAGGAATGCCGGAGAAATCAAGCATCTTATAAATCTAAGTTTAAAACCTAGATAGCCTGAGGAAAAATATTCTAGATTTTGGATGAGTTTTTAATTGCTAAATTGGATTTATTGGAGACAAGAAAAATTGTTTTTTATCTGATTCGTAGAACCGGAGATGGCTATTTTTGCTTGCGGGATCATCAGAAAAGCTTTAGTCGTTTCAAATGGCAATGAAACGGTTTGTGATGTCAATCTCTAACTCTCCTCCCCTAGAGGCAGAGAGGCTAAAGGTGAGGCGGGTTTCCCTTGGGAGAGAAGCCAGGAGCGCTTGGGAAGTGTCTCGACCGATTTGAAATGGCCATTACTTGGCAAGGAATAGAACAATTCATGGGTGCGCTTTTGGAACACCCTGAGGATGAGGACGACTTGCTGGGGAACAGGTCTGTGCCTCTATCCCCAAATCTAGTGGAAATTATCGTCGTTATTCGATTTTAGACACTAGCAGCGGAGTCGGGATTTTTGTATCACCCTATCGCTCAACTGAGAGGATCGGGCTGTGGAGTCCCGGCGGGAAAAGCCGCAACCCCTGCTGGCGCACGCGTTGCTCCTGCAGCGGGAGAGGAGTGATGCGCGGCAAAGGCGTAGCCTCAGGTTGAGGTGTTGGAGTGGGAGCAGGCGTAGGCAAGGGGCTAGGTGTTGGTTTCGGCGTGGCCACTACAGCCGCTGGGGTTGGCACAGCAGGTGTGACCTCAGCCGGGATCCCTTCTGAGGTGGGACGGGGACGCCGGAGTTGAAAGCGCGGCTGGCGACGTGGTGCAGGAGTGGGCGTCGGCTCTGGTGTAAGAGTGGGTGCCGGCGTTGATGTGGGTGTTGGTATTGGTTCTGGCGTCGGTGTGGGTGG
>NZ_JANSJB010000201.1:0-1105 GCF_047462355.1 Synechococcus sp. H55.9
GCCGGCTGGCGGATCGATCCCCCCGTATCCGATCCCAAGGCCACCACCGCCTGGTCTGCCGCCACCGCCGCCGCCGACCCGCCTGAGGATCCCCCTGGCACCCGCGTCAGATCCCAGGGGTTGGCAGTGCGCTGAAAGGCCGAGTTTTCCGTGGAGCTGCCCATGGCAAACTCGTCCAGGTTGGTTTTGCCCACCGTCACCATGCCGGCTGCCGCCAGCCGCGCCGTCACCGTTGACTCGTAGGGCGGCACAAACCCCTCCAGAATCCGAGAAGCGCAGGTGGTGCGGATCCCTTGGGTGCAGAGGTTATCTTTCACAGCCAACGGGATCCCGGCCAGCGGACCAATCGCCTCCCCGGCGCGAATGCGGGCATCCACCGCCCTAGCCTGTTGCAGCGCCAGCTCCTCCGTAACAGTAATAAAGCTCTTGAGCTGCGGCTCCAGTTGGTGCAGGCGCTCCAGGTATTCGCGCGCGATCTCCTCGGCCGAGCGCTCTTTGCTCACCAACTGGCGGTGCAGGGCACGGATAACAGACATATGGCAAACTCGCTAAGGAAGGGAAAGGCCGATCGAGCAACGTCAAAGTTCTCTCTAGAGTAATCCAGCACGGATCCCTACTAACTCCCCTCTCCCTCAGGGAGAGGGGCCGGGGGTGAGGGGCTGCTCCCCCAAAGAGAGGGGCCGGGGGTGAGGGCCAGCGCGGAGCGCTTGGGCCTACCGCCGTTCCAAAAAATCGCGGCGCAGATCTCGAATCTCCTGCCGCATCTCCCTCATCTCTTGGGCCATCTCGTCAGTGCGCCGTTCCAGAGCTTCAGTTCGGCGCTCCAGGGCATCCGTGCGGCGCTCGATAGCGCGGGTGCGCGCATCAAAGCGATCCATGGACTCGCGGAAAAACTGGGCCAGCACTGCCTGCCCTTCTCGCAGTTCTTGAATCAGAAGCTGCTGATTTTGTTGGACAAGACGTAGCTCCTGCTGGGCCGCTTGCAGCTCTTGAACAGCGCGGATCAGCCACTCTTCTTGTTCCGGAGTCATTATCAACTAGAGCGAGAGGATGCCAAGATCCTACCACCAACTCCCCTCTCCCTCAGGGAGAGGGGCCGGGGGTG
>NZ_JANSJB010000202.1:0-1096 GCF_047462355.1 Synechococcus sp. H55.9
ACGCATCA
The DNA here is from genome assembly GCF_047462355.1 of Synechococcus sp. H55.9. Classification (NCBI taxonomy): domain Bacteria; kingdom Bacillati; phylum Cyanobacteriota; class Cyanophyceae; order Synechococcales; family Synechococcaceae; genus Synechococcus; species Synechococcus sp. H55.9. The sequence continues at coordinate 9 of NZ_JANSJB010000202.1, forward strand.
GCGGCAAACCTACTGGTGGGGTGACCCGCCGGTAACCTAGCTCGGTGCCAGGCTCACCTCTGCCCCCCCCACCACCCAAGGGGGGGCTAGTCTTTCCATAACTTTAGGGCGCCTGCACAGGTGGCGGGTTGTTGCGCAAGAAGGGCTGTACAGCCAGAAATCCCAGTCCGAAAGAACCAACCACCAAAAGGACTGCGGCGGCCATCCAAAGCACGGGAGATCCCTGGGATCCGTGATGTTGCTCCCGTACCCGCTGGTAGATGCCGCTGGGATGGGAAAAGGAGTCTGCCTCGCCAAGATAGGGATCTGAGCCGACTGGATCTTGCATCAACTCGTCCAGGGAAGGAACCTGATACCCGGTGCGGGGGTTATCTTGGCGCAGGCAGGTGGAAGGTGGAGAGCGGCGGAGAGAGTCCAAGGTCGGCGAGGCAAAGCTATTGGACGAGAAGGAGGAGGTCTCGCTGCGGGCCTGGCGGCGCTTGAGGCGATTCAAAAAATCGTAGCTGGGGGGAGTTTCCGGTTGGCTGGGATCGGCAATCGAACTGTCCTGCTGGAAAGATGCTCCAGAAACCCCAGTGGCATCAGCAAGCTGTAGGCTGATTTGCTGTAGGCGCTTCAGGGCCTGGCCCAACTGCCCCTGGAACTCTTGGCCGATGGCGGCAATCTCTCCAGACAACTGCTGATGCAAAGCGCGCAGGCGCTGGTTTTCGGAGGAGAGCCGACTCACCTGCTGACGGGCGGCCTCCAACTCTTCGGCCACTTGTTGATATGCTTGCATCGGTACGACTCCTGGCCCCGTCTCTCTTGGGGCAGGGGAGCGAAAGCCGCTGCGAGGCAAACCACCGAGGTTGCCGTTGCGAGTGCCAGAGGGGGTAGAACCCCGAAAATCGTATTGCATAAGTTGGGATTGACTTGAAAAGACAGAGGGCTGAGACACACGGGGGCTCTTTAGGGGTAGTGCTGAACATCGATAGTCTGAGGATGTGCAGCGCTAGGGTTAGTGTGAGCAGCGATTGCTACCCCAAGCATACCGCTAAGCCTTTGCAATGGGCGACCTCTTACAGCAATTTTTCTCACCCATAAGCGCC
>NZ_JANSJB010000203.1:0-1074 GCF_047462355.1 Synechococcus sp. H55.9
AGGGTTACCTGCCGGTCTGAAAGCAGAGGGGGCGGGATGTAGTCGGGTGGAGCTGGCCAGTTGAGAAGAATACGCGGAGCTGCGGCCTTGGTACCCTTCATTTTTTGATCCTTCGCTCGGGCAGTCCGTAGGAGCTTAGCAGTCCTAGGTTATGAAACGGTTATAAAGCCAGCTCTACTCCTCAGGGATCCGTCAAAACCCTTGTTTAGCCCGTCCCTGCAGCTTTCTAGAGCTGGATCAATAACTGGCAACCCTAGCTTGCCCTGGAAGTCAGGCTAAAGAAGAAGGGATCCCTTGACCCTCTATCTACGATAGGCCATGGGCAGCCCCGCCGTTGATAGGCCGGATCTGGCCTACCTACCCAAGCGGCCACCTGCCGAGGTCAAGTAGGAGCAACGACGAGCAGAGCACCTGGCCCAAAAGCTGCGGGAACTAGGGGTGAATCCGGGTACATTAGGCTAGAGAGAACGAAACGCCAGGGATCCCTTCCATGCAGTGCCAAGACCTTGCTCAGGAGCTGGCTTCGGAGCTGGAGCAAGTCGGGAGTCTCGCTCAGCTATTAGACTGGGCTCTAGGTCGCATGCCTGAACAGCAGATCTTTTGTCAGATCGGCTGGGAAGACTCAGGAGCTGTGCTAGAGGCAATGGTTCGCCACTCGGAAAAGTTAGCAGTAATTCTACGGGATCCGCTCCAGAATTCTTCTAAAAAATTGCCCAGCACGGAAGATCTCCAAGCCCAGATCCTTCGGCTAGGGTTAGAAGAACGGGTTTTGCTGCTCGAAGGATTCATCCCCGCTCTTCTGGCAGATTTGGGGGAAGGGTTTCCCGATACCCGAATTGGCGTTTGCTTCTGGGCGGAGCTTGTTGACTATCGCACCCATTTGCTCCAGTCTCTGCTTCTGCGGGATTACCTGGCTGAGCCGGCCCTGTACTTGGTCGATCACTGCCGCTACGGATCCCTTGCCCAATCGACCTTAGACTTGATGGGGGTGGATCCCGCTTTTCATCTGCAAAAAGCTTTTCCCAAGCTCAGCCAAGGGATCCATCTCTTGAGCTGGGATCCCCAACACAGAGC
>NZ_JANSJB010000204.1:0-1060 GCF_047462355.1 Synechococcus sp. H55.9
TTTAGAGCGCGTTGCCGCGGGGTAGGACTTCTTCGGGGAACTCAAAGCGCTCGTGCGGCTGGTCCTGCGGCGCCATCCAGGCCCGAATCCCCTCGTTGAGCAAAATGTTCTTCGTGTAGAACGTCTCAAACTCAGGATCTTCTGCCGCCCGCGTCTCCTGACTGATAAAGTCATACGCCCGCAGGTTCAGCGCCAACCCCACCACTCCAATGCTCGACATCCACAATCCCGTCACCGGCACAAACAACATGAAAAAGTGCAGCCACCGCTTGTTGGAAAACGCTATCCCAAAAATCTGGCTCCAGTACCGGTTCGCCGTCACCATCGAGTACGTCTCTTCCGACTGCGTCGGCTCAAACGCCCGAAACGTGCTCGCCGCTTCCCCATCCTGAAACAACGTGTTCTCCACCGTCGCCCCATGGATGGCACACAGCAGCGCTCCACCCAACACGCCGGCCACCCCCATCATGTGGAACGGGTTCAGCGTCCAGTTGTGGAACCCCTGGAAAAACAGCAAGAAGCGGAAAATCCCCGCCACCCCAAAGCTGGGGGCAAAAAACCAACTGCTCTGCCCCAGCGGGTAAATCAAAAACACGCTCACAAACACCGCAATCGGCGCGCTGAAGGCAATGGCGTTGTAGGGCCGCACCCCCACCAGGCGGGCAATCTCAAATTGCCGCAGCATAAAGCCAATCAAGCCCAGCGCCCCGTGCAGCGCCACAAACGTCCACAGCCCGCCAATCTGGCACCAGCGGGTAAAGTCCCCTTGGGCTTCCGGGCCCCACAGCAGCAGCAGGCTGTGCCCCATGCTGTCGGCGGGGGTGGACACGGCCACGGTCAAAAAGTTGCACCCTTCCAGGTAGGAGCTGGCCAGGCCGTGGGTGTACCAAGAAGTTACAAAGGTGGTGCCGGTCAGCCAGCCGCCCAAGGCCAAGTAGGCGCAGGGGAACAGCAGCAGCCCCGACCAGCCGATAAACACGAATCTGTCGCGCTTGAGCCAGTCATCGACGATGTCGAACCATCCTCGCTCCTGGCGTACGCGCCCTACCGCGATGGTCAT
>NZ_JANSJB010000205.1:0-1060 GCF_047462355.1 Synechococcus sp. H55.9
GATAGTTTCTCGACGTCGCCCGATAGTTTCTCGACGTCGCCCGATAGTTTCTCGACATCGCCCGATAGTTTCTCGACACGCTCTGAGAGCTTTCCAGTATCTCCTGCGAGCCGATCGATCCGCTGCAAAATTTCCCCTTGTTGTTGGCTGAGGTGGGCTATTGCTTGGCTGTTGGTCTCGACCAAGCGCTCAAGCCGATCTAGGCGTTCTTCTGTTGAAATCGTCATGGGGTTTGCAAGTTACAGGCTACGTGTCTCTCGATCGTAAGCTACTGGCGGCCATTCGTCTTTTCGATGCTGGCTCCTGCTGGGTGCGATAATCTTGAGATCGTGCAGTCTTGTCCGTTAGCTCCCATGCCGTCCAAAGATCCAACGTCTCTGCCCAAGCCCCAGTCGGCACCTGCCAGCTCGGGATCCCGCACCTGGTGGCAGGCGCAGCGGGAAAACCTGCTGACGGTTGTGCTGGCGCTGCTGTTGGCTTTCGGCATTCGCACCTTTGTGGCGGAGGCGCGTTGGATCCCCTCCGATTCCATGCTGCCCACCCTGGAAGAAGGGGATCGGCTGGTGGTGGAAAAGGTCAGCTACCGCTTTGGCCCGCCCAGACGCGGCGACATCATTGTTTTCTACCCGCCTGCCAAGCTGAACTTCAACGGCGCCTACATCAAGCGGGTGATCGGCCTACCTGGGGATCGCATTCGTATCGCCGATGGTGAGGTCATCATCAACGGGATCCCACTGCAGGAGGACTATATTTATGCTCCTCCCAACTATTCTTGTCCTGGAGAGCGCTGCCCTGGAGTTCCCAACCAGGGATCCGAATTTGTAGTTCCTCCTCACTCCTATTTTGTGATGGGGGACAATCGCAATGACAGCCAGGACTCCCATGTGTGGGGTTTTTTGCCGGAAGAAAACATCATCGGCAACACCATTTTTCGCTTTTGGCCCCCGAATCGCCTACACGTTTTCACCCCGCCAGAATATCCCGAGCTGCGTTCGGAAACTCAAGTGTTGGGCGACACCGCCCGCTAGGGAGGTCGCTTGACTCTGCCTGGGCTGCTCAG
>NZ_JANSJB010000206.1:0-1053 GCF_047462355.1 Synechococcus sp. H55.9
CGCCACCACGTCCACCGCTAGCCCCAGCCAGAGGAAGGGCAGCAGCAGCACCAGCATGAAAAACAGCAACAGCGAGACCGGCAGGTAGAACATGGCAGGGATCCCAGACTTTCTTCCAGGCTATCAGGCTCCCCCAACTCTAGACAGAGAGGATCCCGCTCTTGTAACAAAAATGACAAACAAGTCTCCTAACTCTGTTAGAGCCCGAAAATTTTCTTGCGAATTTCTTGAATAATTTCGCGACCGGCGCGCCAATCGCTGGGAGTCCTAGATAGAATAATTTGATAGCGCGGATCTCTGTGAAAACGAATCTTGACATGGTTGTCTTCTGAAGTAATCTCAAAACCAAGTCTCTGCAGTTTTCGCTCGTGAGAATCACTCCATTTGCGATAGTCTAAGAACAAATCATCTATAGACCCCATAATATCTTGACGATGTCTGTTGCCTTCCTGTGCATCGTTATATTGAAGCAGATCTTCAAGTATATGCCGAACTCTGCTTTTCTCATGTACTTGATCAATTGCTCTGTGCAAGATTTCCAAAATAAAACTCTTGGCTTCTTGGGGGTAAAATTCTCTCTCAGTTCTTCTCAAAATTATATCTGTTTCCGATGGCTTGCACCTCCTATAATGCCTTGTTCCTTGGGACATTGCAGACACAGTCTCTTGAAAATCTTCTAAGTCAGCCTTCAGCTTCTCTATTTCCTCATCCCTTTGTTGAAGCTGTAGTCTCAGCTCTGTAACCTCGTCTGTGTATGCATAGTGCTGCTTAGCTGAATCGCCTCTAGTTTGTAGCCATCTTTGCTGCTCCGCACGCAGCCTCTCTATCTCTTCCTCTCTTTGGAAGAGTTGGTTCTGTAGCTCTTCAATCCCTGCTTGGAGGTTTTGCACTCGCCGATCTTTGTCTTGGAGCTGTTCCAAAAGCTGCTGCTGCTCGGCCAACTGGGCTTCAAGTTTTTGGAGCCGCCCGCTCCTTTGCTGAAGCTCTTCCCGCAGCCTAGAAAGTTCTTTCTCGCCTTCCTCAATTTGCCAGCGGAGCTCCTCGATTCTTTGC
>NZ_JANSJB010000207.1:0-1051 GCF_047462355.1 Synechococcus sp. H55.9
AGCAGAGGGATCCTCTTTGACCAGCTATGATCTCCCCCTGCCAGATCATGTGAGAAGGATCCAGCATCTGGTCAATCCGCTTGCGGTCTTGCTCCGAGCCAAACTCCACATAGATAACCTTGATGCCCTTGAGCCATGGCTTCAAGCTAGTCAACACCTCCACCCCCTGCCCACCTGTTGCCAACCTCAGTACATCGATGCGCTCCAGACCTAGCTCCTGCAAGGCTGTCTTAGCTTCTCGAAAAGCCAGCACCTGCTCCACTCCCCACTCTGTTTGAGAGTCTTCTGGCCAGAGACGACGAGTCTTATAGCCATCCTTTCCTGCCAAGCCCACTGGATGCACATGGCAGTTGCCCAAACTCAGAGCATTCTGCTGCAGCAGGTGTAAGGCCAAGGGATCCACTTCAAAACAGTGAATGACCGCCTGCGGATGAAATGTTCGGAAGCAGGCGCTCGCTACCCCCACTCCAGCTCCGACATCCACCACCAACTTAACCTCTGGAAGTAAGGAAGCAGTTGGCTCGTAAAGCCGGCTGAGGTTGGCGACCGTCTCCCCATACTCAACGCCTTCGTACCCTCGTAGCCAGGCTGACGGAGCAGAACTGTCCTTTTGGATTAAGTCAATGAGAAAAGTTTCTGTGATTCTTCCTGCATTGGCAAAGACGAGCTGATGATCTTCTCCTAAGACAAAGGCAAAGCTGGCTTTGAGGGGCTGCTTCAGTCTCTGGAGATCCTCAACCGTGCACACAGCCACATCAAACACTGGCCAGCTTGCTGGCTCTCCTGTTAGCTCATGCACCCGCTCAGCCACGCCCCTCTGCTGCAAGAGGGCACAGGGATCCACAAAGCTCCCTTCCCCATACAGCTCCAGGCGTGGCAAGTCCAGCAAATCAGCAGCAATCACCCCAGGACAGCCGCGGCTGAGAAACACCTTGAGCCGCTCTTGCACCCGATGCAGCTCTTGCACAGGCTCATACACAGCCAGGCGGGTGTCTATCAGGTGAGAGTTAGCCGTGCTGACAAAGTGACGCACCTCGGAACGAGGCGAGTA
>NZ_JANSJB010000208.1:0-1047 GCF_047462355.1 Synechococcus sp. H55.9
GTTTTGGTTTACTTGATCGTGGAGGGATCCCAGCTTTTCCCCGACAACTGGCTGTATATCAACGACCCAACAGTGCAGGTTGGTCGGGTAACCAACTTTGCCAATTGGTCACCGGCTATGCTCCCCAACCGGGAACAAACCCCCTTGTGCTGTGAGTATTGGTGCAACTTTGGGGATCCCTTGTGGCAAGCCCCTGAGGAGCAATTGCTGGCTTTGGCTGAGAAGGAGCTACGCCAAATTGGCCTGCTGCAAGGCCAGAAGATCCGCGGCGGCTTTGTGGTGCGCCTGCCCCGCACCTATCCTATCTATGCCGGCAGCTACAAAGAAGATCTAGCCACTTTGCAGAAGTATCTTGGCCAGTTTGAAAACTTGCAACTGGTGGGTCGCTACGGCTCGTTTAAGTACAACAACCAGGATCACAGCTTGCTGATGGGCCTATTGGCGGCGGAAAACGTCCTCCGCCCCGGCAGCCACGATCTCTGGCAGGTGAACTCCGACAGTGATTACCAAGAAGAGATCAAAGTGCCACCCCCACCTGCGAAGGTCTGACGATGAGCTTCTCTCTTAGCCATCTGTTGCGGCAAAGCCGGCAGCGTCTTGCCCCTTTCTCTATCCAGGTTCTGCTGCCAAGCTTAGCCTTGACAGGGTTGCAGATCTTCTTAATCTCCCTTTGGAGCCAGGAGGATGACTATGCTTCCATCTTCAAGGGTTTAACCCAGTGGGATAGCCATTGGTATTTGGGGATTGTGCGGCAGGGCTATCAGTTTGTCGGCTTTGACAAGATTGCCTACGAGCAGAGCAATGTGGCCTTCTTTCCTGGCTACCCTCTGGCCGTTATTGCCCTCAGCCGCTTGTTGCGGGTTGAGCCTGAGTTAGGGCTTTACCTGACCGCCCAGCTCTTTTGCTGGCTGATGTGGGTTTATCTCCTTCTACTTTACCGTCTCTGGCAGATCCCCTTGCTTTGGCAAGTTTTGGCAAGTTTGATGATCTTGGTCTATCCCAGCAGCTTTTACCTTGTCGTGGGCTACAGCGAATCCCTCTTTATGG
>NZ_JANSJB010000209.1:0-1045 GCF_047462355.1 Synechococcus sp. H55.9
GTTGTCATTCCACCCCAACTCTCGGGCGCCCGGCCTGTCAGCAGCCGGCTGAGTCTTGGCGGCCCTGAGGGATGGGGGATCCCTTTTGCGCCCAGCCCAGATCCGATAGGCTGGATTCACCTTCGTGGTACTGGGCGATGGCTTGGCAAACTCCAACACTGCTGCTGGTGGACGGGCACTCTCTGGCCTACCGCTCCTTCTACGCCTTTGCTTACAGCCGTGAGGGGGGGTTGCGCACTTCCACCGGGATCCCCACCAGCGTCAGCTTTGGCTTTTTGAGATCGCTGCTGGACGTCCTAGAGAAATACCCGCCCACCCACGTAGCCGTTGCCTTCGATACCCGGCAGCCCACTTTTCGCCACGAGGCCGACGAAACCTACAAATCAGGCCGACCGGAAACCCCGCCGGAGTTTATCGAAGACGTGGAGAACCTCAAGCAGGTGTTGACGGCGCTGCGCATCCCCATTTTGGTGGTGCCTGGCTTTGAGGCCGATGACATTTTGGGTACCCTCAGCAGGATGGCCCCCCCAGATTACCGGGTGCAGATTTTAAGCGGGGATCAAGATCTGTTTCAGTTGATCGACGCCGATGGGAGAGTCCGGGTTTTGCACCTCAACAGCAAAGATCGCATCAGCGAATTCGGCCCCGAACAGGTTAAAGAAAAATTGGGCATTTGGCCTTGGCAAGTGGTGGACTACAAGGCCCTCTGCGGCGACACTTCCGATAACATTCCCGGAGTCAAAGGGATCGGACCTAAGCGAGCGGCGGAGCTGTTGGAACGCTACGGCAGTTTGGAGGAGATTTTTAATCACCTTGATGAGATCAAAGGAAAAGTTCAACAATACCTCAAAGAAGGGATCCCGGCAGCCCGACACTCACAATTTATGGCCCGGATCAACTGCGCTGTCCCCCTCTCCCCCGACTGGGAAAGCATGAAATTAACCGGGTTTAACCAAGAAGAACTGCTGCCGCTGCTGGAAAGATTGGAGTTTCACAGTCTCATCGCCCAAGTACGCAATATTCAAGCCATTTTGGGCGGGATCCC
>NZ_JANSJB010000210.1:0-1026 GCF_047462355.1 Synechococcus sp. H55.9
CAGCAGGTCGTTGATGAGCTCGATTTCCCGCTGGCATTCTCGCTCGGCAATGCTTAGATATTGAGCTCGTTTTTCGGTTGAGGGAGCCATCTGCAGCATCTTCAGAGCCATCTTCAAGCTGGTCAGGGGGGTGCGCAGCTCGTGGCTGACGGTGCTGATAAAGTCATCTTTAAGACGGTTAAGCCGCTCCAGGGCTTGCACCTGCTCTTGGGCAGCTTGGAACAGGCGCGCCTGGCGCAGCCCAATGGCGCATTGGTTGGCCACCTGCTGGATGAGGGCGATCTCCGCCTCATCAAAACAATGGCCGGAACGTCGAAACAGCAATAAATCTCCCAGAACTTGGTCTTTATCACTGAGGGGACAGGCGACCACCACACAGTGATCCTTGGCGGGACGCGGCGAATCTGAGGAGATGACGCAAAATAAACAAGACTGCCTGCGCGTTAGTTGACGATATAGATCGTCGTAGAGGCCCCCCACCATCGGTATGGTAGTGTTGAGTGCAGGATCCCAGCGGGGGCAATACTCGTAGCTGATGGTGGAAAGGGTGAGATCGGCGTTGTAAAGGCCGATATCGCAGGCATCGGCATCCAGGCTCTCCCCCAGCTCGCGCACGGCGGTATTGAGGATCTCGGCTTCGTCGAGAGAATCGCGCACGCGGTCGGTGATGCGTTTTAAGATGGCCTCAAATTGCAAAGCCCGCTCCAGCTCGGCGGTGCGCTGCTGCACCTTCTCCTCCAGCGTTTGGTTCAGGGCTTTTACCTGTTCATAAAGCTGGGCTTGCTGCAAGGCAATGGCCAATTGCTCCGCCAGCTCTTGCAAGAGCTTAATTTCCCACTCCTGCCAAGGACGGCTGGCCCGGCAGTGCTGCGGCACCAAGAGGCCCCAGAGCTCCTCCCCCTGCCGAATTGGGATCACCAAGTTGGCCTGAGCCTGAAAGGATTCCAAAAGCTCCCGGTAGCAGGGATCCAAAGGGGCCGTGGCCACATTGTCGATGGCCTGCACAAAGCCCTGCTGGTACTTGCG
>NZ_JANSJB010000211.1:0-1024 GCF_047462355.1 Synechococcus sp. H55.9
AGCAGAGGGATCCTCTTTGACCAGCTATGATCTCCCCCTGCCAGATCATGTGAGAAGGATCCAGCATCTGGTCAATCTGCTTGCGGGCTTGCTCCGAGCCAAACTCCACATAGATGACCTTGACGTCTTTGAGCCATGGCTCCAAACTGGCCAACACCTCCACCCCCTGCCCACCTGCAGCCACCCTGAGCACATCGATGTGCTCCAGACCTAGCTCCTGCAGGGTTGCCTTGGCTTCCCGAAAGACCAACACCTGCTCCACTCCCCACTCTGTTTGAGAGTCTTCTGGCCAGAGACGACGAGTCCTGAGGCTATTCTGCCCTGCTAGGCCCACTGGATGCACATGGCAGTTGCCCAAACTAAGAGCATTCTGCTGCAGCAGGTGTAAGGCTAAGGGATCCACCTCAAAACAATGAATAACTGCATCCGGGCAAAATCCGCGAAAACAGACACTGGCAAGTCCTACGCCAGATCCAACGTCAACGACAGTCTTCACTTCGGAAATAAATGAAGGAAAGTTAAGATAAGTCGCCCCATAAAAAAGTGTCTCCTCGTGGAGGCGTATCACATACTTAAACTGATTTATGGTAAAATTCTGCCGCCGCGTTTCCATCACTCGACTTGCCTCGGTAAAAAGAAGCTGATGATCTTCTCCTAAGACAAAGGCAAAGCTGGCTTTGAGGGGCTGCTTCAGTTTCTGGAGATCCTCAACCGTGCACACAGCCACATCAAACACCGGCCAGCTTGCTGGCTCTCCTGTTAGCTCATGCACCCGCTCGGCCACGCCCCTCTGCTGCAAGAGAGCACAGGGATCCACAAAGCTCCCTTCCCCATACAGCTCCAGGCGTGGCAAATCCAGCAAATCAGCGGCAATAACTTCAGGACAACTTCGACCAACAAACACCTTGAGCCGCTCTTGCACCCGATGCAGCTCTTGCACAGGCTCGTACACAGCCAGGCGGGTGTCTATCAGGTGAGAGTTAGCCGTGCTGACAAAGTGACGCACCTCGGAACGAGGCGAGTA
>NZ_JANSJB010000212.1:0-1015 GCF_047462355.1 Synechococcus sp. H55.9
AACCCCATCTACTGCGGCAGCGAAGCGATTACTCGCCCCCAAAAAGATAAGACCCGCTCTGCTTGGGGATTGGAAACCCTGGCCCAACGCTATCCTGAAGCAATCTTTATCATTGGCCAATCCCAAACGGCTCTTTCCACGTTGGTTCGGTTGATTACAGAAAAGGAGGTGGCTCCTGCTCTGGTCATCGCCACGCCGGCTGGGTTTGTGAACGTGGTGAAAGCCAAGCAGGAGCTGGCCGATTCCATGGTGCCTCATATCCGCACCGAGGGACGCAAGGGGGGCCCTGCAGTGGCTGCGGCGGTGTTGGATGGCCTGCTGGACTTGGCTTGGCACGCCTATGTACGGGCCAGCAGTGCAGACCATTCCGGCAAATCTGCTAGCGGGTAGATGGGCATTGACAAGGGATCCCTATTGATTTGATGGAGTGGGTCTGGATTGAGCTGATCCAGATCACAGGCTTGGCGGGATCTCCGTCATGCCCCCCTCAGTCCGACCTTGAGAAGATGGGAGCCATCTTCTCAGTGCTGGACAGTAGAGAGCCTAAAGCGAAGGATCCGGTCATGCGGCAGTTCATCTGGGTTTGGGGAAGCGGCTGGCTTTTGGCTTTGGCCTTGGCCCCGGCAGGGTGGGCCCAAGCGGAGGTGGCGGCTCTTTTGCCCGCTGGACAGCCGGCTATAGCGCCCTCTCTCCCTGCGCCGCCGGACATCGACCGGAGGGAAGCTCGGCTCAGCCCCTACCAGCGCTGGCAACAGCAGCATGCTGCTGCGCAGATTCCCTCTTCTGGATGCGGGGAGGTTTTCTACCGCCTCTCTCAGGAAGCGGAACAGAGCCCAGAAGGGCTGCCTTTTCCACTGCAGCCAGACGGGATCCCTTTGGGAGAAGACAGCCCTTTTTTCCTGCATCCCAACGGGCTGCGCTACCGACAGTCTTATTGAAGTTTGGAGGGAAGTTTTTGCATCGGCAGAGCGGCTGTTTCCGAACCTGGCGAATCTCCCCTCTCCCCTAGGGAGAG
>NZ_JANSJB010000213.1:0-1006 GCF_047462355.1 Synechococcus sp. H55.9
GTGCTGCTCACGCGCATGCCTGCCAATTACTACAACCGCATCCAGTACCGCTTTTTGGAAGAGCTGAAAGCAGTGCAACCCGGTCTGCAGCAGGTGGCAGAGGATCTGGTGCGCGAATCGGGCCATGTCTGTGTCTTCTACACCTTTGGCAACATCATGGAGTCCCTGGAGTGGGAAACCCTTGTGGGGCCAATGCTGGAAAAGGATACCGACTGGATCCACGGGGCCTATGCCGTAGCCAGCAGCTTGGGGTGGGGTCGTTGGCAGGCTTTGGAGGTGGTGAGCGATCATTCCTGCCGGGTGGCTATTGACGGCAACTACGAGACCAACTACTTTTTGGCTTCCTACCCACGGGCAGATTATCCGACCTGCTATTTTGCCCAAGGGGCGGTGCCGGCGCTGATGAATCTGGTTTACAACGGCAACATTCAGCAGAAGCCGATTCTGGATCAAGTCTTCTACAACCGCCTCTTCCAGCGGGGTGGGCTGTTTCACGGGAAGGAGACCAAAGCCAGAGAGAAAGGGGATCCCTGGTGTGAGTTCTACGCCGAGCGGATTTAGGGATCCATGCAGGTGCGCATCCTGAGGCGGCGAGAGTGTGGAAGGGGCTGGGCCACAGACCTGCTGCTGCCGCGCTGCCTGAGCTGGCCGGAGGTGGAAGAGCTGGCGCAGGAGATAGGGGCCACCTGCCGCTGCTTTCAAAAACAGCTGGTGTGGTTGGATCTGCCGGCAGGGCGAATTACCGCTTCCTTGCGGGTGCCTCGCCTAACTTTGCGGCTCTACGACGCCGCTGTTGAGGCCCAGCTCCTCAAGCAGGTGTGTCGGCTAGCCGAGGCCCCTGCTCCTGCAGCGGAGGAGGACTGAGCTGTTGGCGACTCTGCGAGCTCTCCTTAGAGGCGCTGCACAAGCTTTATAGTCGGTTCAAACACAATTCAAACACTTTCACTTTGCCACCTACCCAAGCACTTCGCGCTGCTGCCCTCACCCCCAACCCCTCTGAGGGAGA
>NZ_JANSJB010000214.1:0-1006 GCF_047462355.1 Synechococcus sp. H55.9
GGGGAAGGCTCCCCGCCAGCCTGTGGACTCGGCGTGGGTGTGGGTTCTGGAGTAGGGGTAGGTGTTGGAGTCAGCGTGGGCGTGGGTTCTGGAGTAGGGGTAGGTGTGGGTGTCGGGGTCGGCGTGGGTGTGGGTGTTGGAGTGGGTGTGGGCTGGGCGGCCCGCACCTGGAAAGACCACTGCTGGATGGCAGTGTTGCCGCTAGTATCGGCAATTTGAACGGCAATCAAGGTCGGTCGATCGCTGGGCAGCGGCTCGGCTGGGGTATAGGCGAAGCCGGTGCGGCTGAGCTGGGCTTGGGCAGTGACATCTACATTGTTCACCAGCAGGGTAAAGCTATTGAGGTCGATCCCCTGGTCATCTTGAAAGCGGGCGGAGATGGCGGGGCGCGGGTTGTCGGTCACCGCTCCGTTGGGCGGGGCCAGGTCGCTGATGGTGGGGAAGGTGGTGTCGGTCACCTGCCCAATGCTGATGGTTTTGTCCGGCAATTGCACCAGGGTCACCAGCCCATTTCGCTCCAGACGGGCGAACACCGGCGCTTCCGAGGCCCGGTCTTGGCTGCGGAAGGTGTAGCTGCCCTCGTATTGGCCAGGGCGGGTTTCCTGCAACGGCAGGTTGTAGGCGATACCGGGGATGGAAAAAGACCCCTGCGCCCCCGGGGATCCCAGCAAATACACCGTCAGGGTGTCCCCCGGATTGACGGATCCCAGCTCCTCGCGGGCCAAGAAAGTTCTCACTTCCGGCGCGGCGGGCAGCGTTTCCACCAGCGGCTCCACAGGGATATCCGGCGTAGCCAGGGGCTCAGGGGTGGGGGTAACCTGGGCGAGGAGCTCGGTGCGGATCCCTGGCCCGGGGATGGCAGCCCCCACCGGCGGGTCTAGGCTGGGCACCCGGCCCACCTTGGCCAGCGCTTGGTAGGTAAGAGCCGCCACTTCCCCCCGCGTGGCCACCGCCTGGGCATTCAAGCGGGTGGGATCAGGGTAGAGCACCAACAGCCCTTCTTGAA